>JAFGKU010000026.1 GCA_016928415.1 Spirochaetales bacterium | reverse complement strand
TGTGATTGACGGGTTGAATAAGCCATTAAAAAATAAATAATAGCCCGTGAACTTTACCAGCTGCTTTTTGTCAACCCGTAATCGCTGAACTCACAATCAAATGACCCGTCCATCGGGCTGCATGCGTAGATGCCGGCATCAAGTTTATCGTATTCCCTGTGCAGGTGTGTTATACGGAGTTGCTTCCATGCAGACCCGTCATATGAATATTCAATCAAGTAATCGTTTCTGTTTTTTTGGATCCTGTACCACATTTCAGTAATAGGAGTATTGATGTCAATCATGGCCCAATCAGAATATCCCAGGTTTGTGACCACGGAGCCCAGGCGGGAATGGCCAGCCGTTTCGTACTCGGTGGAGGTCTTGATCCAGTTTTCCGCATCGATCCTCACGATCAGGCCGCATTGGTCGTACTGGGTTTTGGCTGTAAACCGTGTTTTTACCGAAAGGGAGAAATCGTAACCCACTTTTGTCAATAAGCAGTGCCCGTTGTCCCGTTCGAACCCGTAATGCGTACGCTGCCAGAAATCCGTTTGCGGTGATGTGGTAATTTTTAAGGTTTTTTCTTTAATCACAAATGACGGTTCATTGAGCCAGAAATAGGCCGAGTCGATTTGGTTGGCATCAGTGATCATGGGAGGCTCCTTGCTATAAAGGATACACTGCTTAATGAGAACTGTCAAAAGGGTTGTTGAGGGGATGGCGATTTTAACCGCCGAAGAAGACCTTGAAGGATCGCTATTGCGATCCTTGTCCTGTGCGTGGTAAGACGAAGTTGCCGAATGATTTAAGCATTTGTACAATTTTGATTTTATACTTGAAATTTGTACAGATAACTAATTCAAAGCAGCTAACTATAGTAGAAAATAATTGGATTTTAATAATTATCCATGTAAATCTGCTATTGACTTGCAGATTTACATGGATTATATAGATGAAATCCAACGCAAACCGGAGATGTTTCCCATCCTTCGCATCCTGTGGGACCGGCAGGAGTTCCCAAGCCGGTTTCTCATCCTGGGAAGCGCCTCACCGCGTATTATAAAATCCGTTTCCGAATCCCTGGCAGGCAGGATTGGTTTTATCGAGTTGGGCGGCTTCAACATCACTGAAACAGGTCCGGGAAAAATGCATCGTCTTTGGATGAACGGCGGATTCCCAAGGTCTTTTCTTGCCGAAAACACGGAGTTGAGTCTTCGCTGGCGCAATGATTTTATCAGGACATTCCTGGAACGCGATATCCCCCAACTCGGTATCTCGATTCCATCCGCTACACTCAGAAGATTCTGGACCATGGTGGCGCATTCTCACGGCCAGGTCTTAAACATTGCCGAGTCCGCACGGTCCCTCGGCACGGCTGAAAACACGGCCCGCCGCTACCTTGAACTGCTCTGCGGAACATTCGTGGTCAGGCAGATTGCACCATGGTTTGAAAACATAAAAAAACGGCAGATAAAATCACCAAAGATTTACATACGGGACAGCGGCCTGCTGCACGCCCTTCTGCAAATAAATAACAGGGACGCCCTGTTGGGTCATCCCAAATACGGTGCCTCCTGGGAGGGATTTGCCCTTGAACAGGTGTTATCTATAATCAGGCCCGATGATTTTTATTTCTGGGGAACCCGGAACGGCGCTGAACTGGACCTCCTGATCATGAGAAACGGCAAAAGGTACGGATTTGAATTCAAGGCGGCGGACGCACCGTCCACAACCAAATCGATGCACAGTGCCATAGCGACACTCTCACTTGAGAAATTGTTTATCTGTTATCCGGGAGATAAAGATTATTCCCTGACTGATAAAATTGAGGTCATTTCAATGGAGGGGATGACGGGGAGGTTCAATTCTCTCCCACCAACGACTACTGCCTAATAAAATCATTAGTGTCCAAAGTAAGCGTAGGCTCATTTAATGAATACGTGAATGTCTGAATCGGTGTACCGCCTGTATAAGCGGTCCAGGGGCCGCCTTCAGTGGTTGTTTCCTCTAAATTTACCGTGGTTATTACCGTCGACGTATAGGAGAGTTCACCGCGATAACTATATTGAAAAGCTGAATTAAGGTAATAATCGTACTGGAAGGATGAACTCGCCAGTGTATACCGGTAAAGCGAAACGGCTGCATTCATGGGATTAATATAGGTTCTTTGCCACGTTCCCGCAAACGCTGGATCGGCTGGAGGCAGACAACAGCCAGCCAGCAGGAAGAAGAATAGGACACACAAAAGAAAGATAGGGATTATTTTATTCAAAGATTACTCCTTATATTAAATTAACAATAATTTGATATTATGGAATATATCACCTTTTTGAAATTAATCCATCCCGGATCAAATCTTGCTCCTTGATTTTTTCATTTCATATATCAAAGAATCTATTTAAGTTGTCATTTACAGCCAGGATTATTCTTGGACCGACAGCTGCTCCGCCTTTTTCACCAGCTCCAGAAACTCCTCCCTGTAGCCATTTTCATCATGCCCCTTGGCTTCCCTGCCCGTATTCAGAACATGGGCGTAGGATGCGGTCCCCTTGTACTGCGAATCCCGGAGTAAAAGGCCGAATTCCGCGACGGCTACGGCAAACCGGAAATCATCCGCTGTCTGGGTAAAATCCTTTTTCGTGAATACAACGGGCTCGGTTATAAGCAGGCTTTTATCCTCGTCCGGTTTCTTGTACCTGAACTTGATGAACATCATCTCATTGGATTTATACGCTTCATCCTTTACCGTCGTATCGACATACTTCAGGTCGTCTTCGCTGCCTGCTTGGGCTTGCCCGGCGGGTTTGAGTTCGTAGAAAACGGTTACCGCATGTCCTGCGCCCAGTTCACCGGCGTCCTTTGTGTCGTCGGCAAAATCCTCGGCAGCCAGAAGCCTGTTCTCATACCCGATCAACCGGTAGGCATGAATCAGGGCGGGATTGAACTCGATCTGAATTTTTACGTCCTTGGCTATGGTAAGGAGGGTGGCCCCCATTTCCGTTACCAGCACTTTCCTCGCTTCCGCAATCGTGTCGATATAGGCATAATTACCGTTCCCCTTGTCGGCCAGATTTTCCATGTTGGAGTCCTTGAAGTTGCCCATTCCGAACCCCAGCACGGTAAGGTAAATGCCCTTGTTGCGGTGTTCTTCGATGAGCCGCGTCAATTCACCCTCACTGGACGGACCCACGTTAAAGTCGCCATCCGAGGCAAGGATGACGCGGTTGTTGCCGTTTTTATTGAAATGCTCAGCGGCCACTTTATAAGCCAACTGGATTCCCGCACCGCCCGCCGTTGAGCCGCCAGCCTGAAGTTCTTCCAGGGCCGCCAGTATTTTAATTTTATCCCCTCCAGATGTCGGGGGGAGGATCAGCCCTGCAGCTCCCGCATAAACGACGATGGAAACGGTATCCTGCTGCCTGAGGCGGTCCACCAAAAGCTTGATCGCCTGTTTCAACAGGGGAAGCTTGTTCCCATAATTCATGGAGCCGGACACATCCAACAGAAAAACGAGGTTATTGGGCGGCAGGGATTCAAACGACAACCGCCTGGTCTGCATGCCTATACGTAAAAGCAGGTTCTCTTCGTTCCACGGACAGACAGCCGTTTCCGTTGAAAAGGAAAAGGGCTCATTACCCTTGGGTTCCGGGTAATCATAGGTAAAATAATTGACCATTTCCTCGATGCGGACCGCATCCTTGTACGGCATTTGCCCCTGCATTAAAAACCTGCGGATATTGGCATACGACGCCGTATCCACATCAATGGAAAAGGTGGACTGGGGATTCTTTATTGTTTCCAAAAAGGGATTTTCATAAATCCTGTCGTAATCTTCCGTATTAAAAGATGTCCCGTCATTCACCTCGGCTTGTACCATCTGCGGCTCATTCGGGGCGGGCTGCGATCTTTTTATCAGCATTTCCCGTTCGGAAGTATATCCGGCAGCAGGGCTGCCGAAGCAGGAAATCAGGATTGATAATATAAACAGAATAACGAAACAAAATGACAATGGGATGGCTGTTTTTTTCATAAAACCTCCTTATGATTATAGAATACGCTTTTAAGCATAGAAAGTAACAAAAAAATATTGTTTTCAAATATTCGTGCACCTATAATTTTAATCATGAAGCGAAAAAATCTCTACGCTTTCATTGTATTATTATTATTTTCTTCTACTGCCGCATCCTGTCAAACGACCGATGATTTCCGGGGCATAAAGGATATCCGCTTTGCCAAACTTTTCTCCGAAGTCGTGTTTGGTGGAGATTTCAGTACCTCCCTGCTTGAACCGGAAGACAAGGAGGACCTGGCCGGACTGAAATACGGTACGGATGTGCGCCTGAGCGAACAATACCTTTCCTTTTTCTTCATGACGCAGATGCTGCTGCCCCAGGAGCAATCCGAAACCAACTGGGCCCTCCTGGTCGGTATGGACACACTTTTTTCCGACAGTATAACCATCGCCAAAGTCCTCTGCTACGGCGCCAGTATTTACAACCCGTTCGAGTGGCCCGTGGAATTCCATTTCATCGGCTACTGGGACCTGGCCCTCATGGGTTCAAATGAGCTGTCATTACTCGGAACCGGGCTGGGAGGGTATCTCTTCTGGAAAGTGAATACGGAGGCGCTGTTTTCCAAACTCGAATACGATGTTTTCAATTTAATCCGTCCCCATTTCGCCTCACTCGATGTCGGTTTCCTCTTATTTGAGGTTTTAACACTGGCACCGTATGTCTCCATCAGTAATGTCATGGAAACCCTGCAAAGCATAACGGCCACGGGGCTGAATCTCCAGTTCCGCCCAAGCCCCTATTTCGATATAGAATTGAATATTGAAAATTATTACATAAGCAATGTCTTTGATTTATCAGCATTCGCCAACTTTTCCAATTTCAGCGCCGAAATCATGAAACTGGAAAATTATTATTTCAAGGCAACCCTGATGTTCCTTGATGTTTTTTTCATCTCCTGCTGGTATGACCAGAAATACGGTTTCGGTATCGGCTTTGGTGAAAAAATCAGGAAAGGCGCCAAACCCCTCAATACAAGCGGGGATAACGATGCCAGCATAAACGAAATAATTACCATAGGGAACGAAATGAAAAGCTTTATCAGGGAAATGGAAGCCGGATTCTATTTCAATGCCATTACGGATGAACCGGCTTTAAACCGTTCCGTGGGATTTCTTTTCTTGATGCGGTTGTTTTTCTGAACCGGTTGATAAGATTAAATTAATCAGCAATAAATAAATTATATGTATTGACCTCACCCCTCCCGGACCTCAACATACCCGGGCAAACGGTACGCAACAGGTACACTCAATGAATACAGCGTTCCATCATCCGATTCCCCTTCAGCCTTGAACCCAAGCAATTTAAGCAGCACAACAACTTTCCGGTTCCTCTCAGCAGGCCTGTAACTGCAAAGGATCGTTTTAATCCCGGGGAATTCCTTTTGAACCCTTTGAATGACAGCTTTCAGAAAAAGGACCGCCATCCCCCTCCCCTCCACACGGCAGGAAACACAAAAAAGCCGTAAAACAGCCTGGGATTCACTGATCTCAACCAGACAGGCGCCGATCGTTCCATAATCTCCGAACTCGTCCGCAAGCTTCCCAATATAGGCCTTTTTCCCATTGTCACTAAAAAACGATTCAACCTTTGTACGGTCAATGGACAGGCCGAAATTGTTGACCCGGTTTGTCCGGCTTGCCAGTTCATGGACCCGGTCCAAATCTGTGTCCTTCGCGTGACTGACGGTGAGAACCTGGTTCAATGACGAAAGAAAATCCTCATAACTTCCCTTAAAACCCGCCAGCGCCTGTTTTCTTTTTTCCCCCGACTGTATTGTCTCACGACGCTTTTTACTTTCATTACTTAACGGCCTGTCAGGATCATGGACAAGGTCCCACAATTGAAGGTAATCGGAGGCAGGCCAAACGGTCATATCGGGAAAAAAATACCTTGCTTCGGCGAGGGCAAAGGGGTCGTCATCAATGAAAAGAACAGTATCCTGAGCCAGGTTGAGTTTTTCAAGAATGGCTTTTAGCTTCTCACGTTTGGGAAGATCATTGCATTGAGGAAAAAGAAAGAGGGGGAACAACCCCCAGTCGGTCAGCCGCGCAGACGACAGGACAAAGGGACTGTTGCTCGCAATACTTAAAAGGATACCCTTTTCATCCAGGGAGGAAAGCAATTCTTTCACCTGCGGCTTGAGGGTGACGCTCGTATCTTCTGCAATTATACCGTCCCACAGGGTGTTGTCCAGGTCAAAAACAACGCATTTGATCATGAGGGTCCCTTCCGTTCATTCCAGCCGTATCCTGGCAAACTGTTTTTTACCGACCCGTATCACATCACCATCCGAAAGCATGATTTTATCAAGAGAAGAGCATTTAATGCCATTGAGTTTGAATGCCCCATGCTGGATGAGCCGTCTCGCTTCGCTGTTGTTCGGGCAGAAATTACAGCGCCGCAGCAGCTTGATGGGATCTATTTTACCGTCTTCCATTTCTTCTGTTTTGATTACGATTTCTTCAATCGTGTCAGGTATTTTGTTCTTCTGGAATAAAGACTCGAAGTGCTTCTGGGCCTTGTCAGCCCCTTCATCGCCGTAGTATAACCGCACTATTTCGAAAGCCAGTTTCTTTTTCAGGATCATAGGATTTATTTTATTATCCGCAAGGTCCTTCTCCATCCGGCTTATTTCATCAGGATGGATGTCCGTTATGAGGGTAAAGTACCGGAGGATAAGAGAGTCGGGAAGCGACATTATTTTGCCGTAAATCTCCTCCGGCGGTTCGTCGATTCCGATGTAGTTTCCCAGGCTCTTGCTCATTTTTTCCACACCGTCCGTGCCTTCAAGAATAGGCAGGAAAAGCGCCACCTGCTTTTCCTGCCCGTAAGAGGCCTGGTACTCACGGCCCAGAAGGATGTTGAACTTCTGGTCCGTCCCACCCAGTTCCAGGTCCGCCTTGATATGGAGCGAGTCATAGGACTGCATGATGGGATAAAGGAATTCATGGATTGAAACGGGCTGGTTCCCGGTGAACCTCTTTTTAAAATCGTCCCGTTCCAGCATACGTGCCACCGTGTATTTGGACATCAGGTCGATTATGTCCCTTAAGTCAAGCTTATCAAGCCATTCACCGTTGAACCGGATTTCCGTCTTCTCCCGGTCCAGCACCTTGAATATCTGTACCTCGTACGTTCTGGCATTGGCGGCCACTTCTTCACGGGTGAGTGCCTTCCGGGTTTTGGACTTGCCCGTCGGGTCACCGATCATGCCTGTAAAGTCTCCGATAATGATCACGGCCTTGTGCCCCAGGTACTGCAACTGCTTCACCTTGCGAAGCACGACGGTATGGCCCAGGTGTATGTCCGGGGCCGTCGGGTCCAACCCAAGCTTGATGATAAGCTGCCTGCCCGTCTTCGCCGCCTGGACCAGCTTTTGCCGCAGCTCTTCCGGGCTTATGATCTCCTCCGTCCCCTTGGCTATGATTTTTATTTGTTCATCGATGCTCGGTTTTTGCATTTGCATCCTTTGGATCGAGTTTACCATCTGGGGGTCTTCTGTCAAGTGACCTCCGTCCCGCCGGAATTCCATCTATTTACCTTCCTTTAGCAGGATTAAATCTTCCGCAGTTTATATGCGGTAGCCTTTTTTCCTGAAATCAATATGTGAAATTCATTCATCAGGGACAGAGGTAATTTTTTTTCACTGATTATACCCTGGATATCGGTATCCCGGTGTGCTAACAGGACAAAAATACCCTCCCTCTTTAAAACACGGGATAATTCGCTCAACAATAAATGATAGAATTCCTTTATATCCTGTGACAATGGCTCATATTGACCCCATGGAGGATCGGTAACTATCCTTGTGATAAAACCATCCTGAAAAGAAGAGAGCTTATCAACAGATAGGCACTTGGGGAAAAAGGTTTTTTTTTGTTTTTTAGTCAACCGAATTTTCATCAGTTTCTTCAGATTGTCCACCATGTTTTCATCCCTGTCACAGGCAAATATCATCCGGTACCCGCACAGTTCGGCCCTTTCAAAAGGGATTGAACCGAAACCGCAAAAGGGGTCCAGGAAAACATCATCAGACCGGGGTTCGGAAAGAAGGCAAATCAGATTGGCTACTTCCGGCTTTAATTCTCCTTTCTGCAGCTGTTTTTCGGTTTTTTTCCGTTTGGTCAACCGTAACAGGAAAAAACCGGGATCTTCACTACGGGTTAAAAGCCAGAATTCATAATGGGCCTTTGTGCGGTTTATTTTCAATGGATACGTTTTTTTAATCCATTCCTCCAGGAGCGTTATGGTAGATTCATCATGTTTTTGTAATTTCCCGGTATGGGACACCACGATCCTGAACGTCCCGTGGCGTTTGAGCGGACCTCCGTCCCTCAATAGCGGGTGAATCCTGTTCGATATTATTCTTTTTCTGATCCAGGATTCCCAATTTTCATCCGATTGCCGGGAGTATGCGTTCAGCACTAAAAAAGAATTCTGAAAAAAGGAGATTTTTCTTATTTGTTCGATTACCAGGCAACTTTCATAATAAACCGCGCCGTCCAGTACCTCCAGCAATCTTACCTTTTCATCTTTCTGTTTTAAAAGATCCTTTACAAGCTCCTGGAATCCGGAAGGGAAGGTTGAATAATAGGCATTCATTTCCATTTAGTCTGACAATTTATCGACCACGAATTTGGCTATGCTGTCAGCCCCTTTGCGAAGGCTTTTAACAAATCTCGAGCGGGCAATGTTCCTCCGGTACTCATTGAGAACATCCGTCCCCAGGATTATACCCAGCTGGATAAAAAAATCCGCCTCATTCTCGATGTTCCAGCCGAATCCGTTTTCGGTAACGAACTTGATGTTGGGCAATTCCTGCAGGCTGGAATAACCGGTAATCATATAAGGCACATTGAGTGTGAGGGCCTCGAAAATGGTGGAAGGTCCCGCCTTCCCGACGGCAAAGTCGCAAGCCATGAGCAGTTCATGCATATTTTCCACGAAACCAAGCGGGATGATTTTGGTACGCGAGCGGGACTTCTTTTTCAATACGATCAGGTTCCTCAGAAGCTCTTCATTCTTTCCACAGATAAAAATAACGTTGAAGGGCAATCCCGATTTCTCCATTTTCAGGACATAGTCCGTGGCGCTGCCTATTCCTTCACCGCCGAAACTGATGAGAAATGTTTTCATCTTCGGGTCAATACCGTACTCCTCCTCAACCTGCTCGCGGGTTTTCTGGATGTTGAAGAACTTCTTCTCCACGGGAAAAGGAAGTATGTGGATACGGTGGCGGGGTATCCCCAGTTTCACGGTCAGGCCGTAGGATTCCTTTGAGGCGGTAATTATGTCGTCGTATTTCCTGTCGGCCCAGAAAGAGAAGGAAGTGAACGGATCCGTGATGCAGCCGATGACCTGGTAATTCAGGTTGCACTTTTCACGCGCAATACAGCTGACCGAAGCGGGGTAGTAATGGGTGGCGCATACGATGTCCGGATTCAGGCTCTGTATGTAGAGGTTTCCCTTCTGGATGAGCTCGTAAAAAAATACAGGCAGCAGGACCCGCGGCAGGGGGTGGGTTTTTTCCATGAGACGGAATGAAAATTCGGAAAATTTCGGGTTACCCAGCGCCATGTTCCAGAATCGCAGCATGACCTTGTCTGAAACTTTTGCACCGACCGCCTTGGGGAAATCCACCACTTCCACGTCAAATTTTCCCGGATAAAGGTCCTGAATGGCTCCGCCAATGGCATTGGCGGTCCTTTTATGCCCGGAACCCGCGTCCACGTAGGGAATGAGGATTTTCTTCCTATCCATTAGTTGCCTCCAATTTTCCAGTTTACCCTGTTTTTATATTATAATAATATAAAAAAGATTTATACAGTCTTTTCACCGGAGCTTTCATTAAATCACGATATTTTCTCTCAGCTTAACAATGGAACTTTTCTTTGGTGAAAAAAATTTGATATTTTTCAAGATACGTCTAATAATTAAAGATGTATCATTTCATAATTAATAGGGAGTCAACAATGAAAAAAATCTTGTTTTCTATGATAGTAATATTATCAATGTCCACAGCCCTCCAGGCCCAGGATAAACAATTTGTCCAGGTATTGGATTACAAGCAGCTTCCGGCAGGCTTTTACAGGGAAGGGGATTCCAATTTTCTCACTGCCTGCATCAGCGGGAATGGAGAAGTCGCCATCAATATGCAATCAAACGCCACGAATACCGGTGAAGGACGCAGGTATGATCTTAAGGCAGGCCGGCAGACGGTATTCTGGATAAACGCCCGATTGAAGGCAGGGGATTTTTTCTGGTTCGCCCGCGAAGGGTACATCCGGCTTTCCCATAATGGATCAATCGCGGTTTTCGAAGCCTTTGTCGGCGCAAAAAACAAATCACCTGCAGACCCCTGGGGTGCCGCTGTGATCGTGACACCGACAACAAAAGCCGGGAATGCCCAGATTTTCAACCTGAAGCAATTTCTCATGAAACAGGACCCGGAGATAGACGGTGCCAGGGGAATTTCGGGGATGGACATGAACGCGGACGGGTCTGTAATCTATGTCACCGTACCTTTCCATAAAAAATCGGACAACGAGCACGCCCGTTCGTACCCCGTCCGCGTGGCGATTATTGAAATCGATCCCCCGCAGAACAGGATGATCCTGCATTCTGTCTCGGCCATGGGTGAACAGTATTACCCCTTTTTATCGATCACGACCAACGATAGCGGCAAGAGTTTCAGTTACAAAGGAGCGGGGCCGGGCGGGAAGGATACCTTCGGTTATATTTTTACCGGCCAATGGGTGGCAAAGTACGGGCATTACACGGCTCCTGCCGAGAAATTCACCGGTGTGAACACATCACCGAACAGGGGCGGGCCGATCATTATGGGAAAGAATGACGGCACCTATATTTTCGCTTATCCGCGGGAAAAAGGCCCGATCATCGCCTATAACTGGCGAAGCAAAGGGAGCATCAATTTTGGCACCCCTCAAACCGGAACCTGGACCATCCCCAATTATGCAGACAGCCGGTTTGCCTCTTCCGACGGCGATCATCTCTTTTACAAAAGCGGCCGGGAATGGGTCTGGTATAACCTGCAGAAATCCCCGGGCGTTCTTCCGCCGCCTAAAGCGGACACAACCATAACCATACCCCTTCATCAGAACAGTTTCATGGCCGAGACGGGTTCCCCGATTCTGCTGCTTGAAACAAAAGGAAACACCAGGCGGCTGATTGTGCTGAAACTTGCAGCGCCATGACAGAAGTATGGGCAGCCATTCTACACCTTAACGGTGGCATGGTTTGCATACTTATAAGAAAAAAAATTTGAATTATGCCCCGCAACCAAGTACATTGTATACAGACGCAAAAGGAGAGAAGGTTATGGTTTCCAAAGGCGGAATTGTTGCACGCTTGTTTTACCTGATTCTTTTATTTGCATCCTGCTGGGTTCCCCCGCCTTCCAATTACGTCTCGTTAGGCACCTGGGCCGTCGGCCCGGATGAACAGGAGATTGAGCTGCTGAATCCCGTTCCGGAAGTACGTTATTTTAAACTTGGCATCATCCCGGATATTTTCGAAGCAACGACGGAAATCGAGGTGCTTCTTCGCATACACACAGAAAACAACCCATTGCACTTCAGCCTGGTTTCCCCCTGCATCGAAATCCGGCCGCGGAATATGGAGCTGCCGGGTGACATCTTCGTTACGCTTCCCTATGACGATGAGGATGACGACGGCATAGTGGACGGCACAGACATACCGGAGACGGATTTATACCCCGCTTATTACGATGACGAGGTTCATTGCTGGGGCCCGCTGGACAGGCAATACATCGATACATCGGCCAACACCGTTCAATTCACGGCAAACCACCTGCAACCGTTTGCCCTGTGGGCCTCCCAAAAGGACGCGGACCCCGTTCACCAGATAAACACGGCCGCAATGCATGTTACCGGCATGGACTGGGTAGCTTCAGAAGAAGATATTGCCAAGGACCTTTCCGATCACGGTATCACCACGGTTTTCGTGGGCGCTTACGGGCCCGACCCGGTCACTCCGGGTAACGGATCGTTCGCTTTCTATGACGAAGGTTTTGACGAACCGTCCGGTATCACCTGTTATTCAGATATTTTTACGCTGTCCACATTTATCACCAAAGTACACGACAAGGGCATGCAATTCGTGATTTTTGTCGATTGTTTTAATCCCAATTCTCCACCGGACAACGCGATACACCGGGCTCACCTTCTTGAAGTGTTTGATTATTTTGTTGCCAATTACGCTATCGACGGCCTGATGCTCGATCATATAAGGTACGACGAAGGCCCTGCCGTTTTTTCGTTTGCCAAAATAGAGGCGGTAACCTCCTTTGTCCGCGAACTGAAGGAAAATCATTCGGGAGGTCTTCCGGTCTGGCTCAATCTCTTTAGGTTTTACAATGGTAATTTTGAAACACGTATCGGTCAGCGCTACGCGGACCTGGCATCGGTCTGCGATTATATGTGCCCCATGCTGTATTATATAGACGAAACATGGCACCCCACATTAACCGACCTGATAATCCAGACAAATTTAACACGGACGGCGGCCAATGGTGTGAAGGTAATACCCAGCCTTCAGACATTCGGCGTGTGGAACAAAGATACGGGAGAATTGATCAAAGACATGACGGGAGCGGAATTGGGCAGCCAGCTTAATATCACCTGCCAGCATTATACCGACGGTGCCGCCTTCTTCCGGTATGAATTCATGAACGCGGACAAATGGTCCGGGATTGATGATTATTCACTTTAATCCGGCAAAAGAGATATTGACGTAAATCACCCCAGTTTCTATCTTTAACAAAGGAGTAACCATGCCCCAACAGAAAACCTTATTGAAAGCCATGCACATTTATAATATCACCGTTGCCGGCGGTTTTGCCCTGGTAATCCTGTTTGCCGGGCTGTTCCCTGATTTTCGCAGGCTGATCTCCTGGAACGGGTTTGATCCCATCACCGTAAGCCTGATTGTGCCATTGTTTCTAAGCATGGCCTTTTTCTCCATAATTTCACTCGGGGATCCGGAAAAAGGAAAAGCCATTCTCTGGATGCAGGTTTTCTACAAACCCATTGCAATCGCCCTGATTGCCTTCTTCGCTGTCAGGGGGATGATACATCCCGTGTGGGCCGCAATAACGATAACCGGGCTTCTTGTCTATATTGCAGGCAATTTAACGGCGCTGCTGTGGAAAAATCCTTAACCGGTTACTGAGACATTACGATTCATTTATGAACTTGGGATTGTTCCCGGCAATCACCACCGTTATTTCCCCTTTGATGCTGCCTGCGCCGAATTGTTCAGGTAACTCCTTTAAGTAGCCCCTTTTCACAGCCTCGAATTTTTTTGTCAGTTCAACACAGACGGCCGCTTTCCTGTTCCCAAGGACTTCCAGTGCTTCCTTTAAAAAATCGATGATCCTGAAAGGGGATTCAAAAAAAACGAGCGTATGCGGGGATGTGCTGTCCGCTTCCAGGAAACGCCTGCGGGCTCCCGTTTTCCTAGGAGGGAAGCCTTTGAAAGTAAAGCTGGCTCCCGACAAACCCGATGCGACCAATGCCGTGGTAATGGCGCTGGCACCCGGTATTACTTCCACGGCAAAACCGGCTTCCTGCGCCTCGGCTATAATCCTGTACCCGGGGTCACTCAACCCGGGCACCCCGGCATCCGTGCAGAGGGCAACAGAAACCCCGTCTTTCAGGAATCCCATAATTCTATTACCCGCTTTCGTTTCCGAATGTTCATGGTAGGCTATTATGGTTGAAGGCGGTGAAAGTGCGTAACGGTCATATATTTTCCTTGTCTGCCGCGTATCCTCGCAGGCCAGTACCGTTGTTTCCTTGAGAATCCTGACAGCCCTGTAGGTAATATCTTCCATGTTCCCGATGGGGGTTGCTATTATAAAAAGTTTTGCTTCCGGCAGGGTTCTATTCCTTCCCTTCATCATCCTTCGGCAGGGCATTGCGGCCCGTTTCGGGGCGGGTGTCGTCCATGGTCTGTTTTCTGAATTCCTTGGGGCTCATTCCCATTTCTTTTCTGAAAAGCGTGGAAAAATAATTGGAATCCGAGTACCCAACCTCATACCCTATTTCCGTTATGCTTTTATATGTAGATTTTAAAAGCTTTCTTGCGTTTTCCATCCTGACTAATATGAGGAATTCCTTGAAGGAAATGCCTGAGAATTTTTTAAAAGATGCGGAGAAATGGCTTCGGGAAACTGACAATTCACGGGCCAGGTCCGCTTCATTCAGCTGTTCATTGTACCTCTGCTTGATAATATCAGTCGCTTTCCCGATCTTTACATTCATGTAATAATTATCATTGTCTTCTATCCGCTCCAGAAACTGCATTTCAACGGATATTACGTAATTGATGAGCCAGAACAGGGAATTGATATAAAAGAGTATTTTCTCGTCATCCGCTTTAACCAGGTCATTAAAGGTCCTCTTCAACTCACCTTCATCCAATCCGTATTTTTCGGATATCTCCTTAAAATCAATGGGAGGATTACCCGTTGAATAATACTGGCCTGTTAATATGGTCCCTACTATACTATCCTTGACGAATAAGGGAATGACGGCGTCGGTTAAACCCAGGTGGCATTTATATAAAACGGGTTTCTTTGTTTTTATCGCTTTTTTAAGACCGTTTTGATCCGATTCATAACAGTGATGCCCGCCTAAATCCGTAGAATATATCATTTTACAGAATTCACATTGTTTCTGTTGTTTGACAAAAATAGCAAGAACATCACCATCAACATTTTTAAGGATTGTATTCAGATGCGTGACCCTGTAAAATTCTTCCATCAACCGTTTTACGATTTTACTGTTCAGAAGGCCAGAGAGGTTGAAATTAATGCAATTCTCCTTTCATGATTCTATTTTAATCCTTAATCTTTTCCTAATCAACTCATCCAGTCTCAAAATGCGAAATTACCCAATTACAGGACATTATACTTTTCTCTATTTTGGTATTGACTTTATATACCGATCGGTATATTATTGGCTCAGACAAGGAAATTATTATGCATTGGTATGAGGAAGCAGTTTTTTACCACATCTATCCATTAGGATTTTTAAACGCGGAGAAAAACAACGATTTTACAAGGGAACCCGTAAACAGGTTTCAAAATCTCAATGAATGGCTGGATTATTTTACTGAGCTGGGAATCACGGCCGTTTACTTCGGTCCCCTGTTTGAATCCTCGCGGCACGGTTATGATACGGCGGACTATTTCAGAATTGACCGGCGACTGGGAACTAATAATGATTTTGCCTCGATAGTCCGCAATTTACACGACAGGAACATAAAAGTAGTGCTTGACGGTGTATTCCATCATGTCGGCAGGGATTTCTGGGCATTCCGCGACCTGCAGGAAAAAAAAGGGGAATCACCTTATGCGTCCTGGTTCACGGGAGTTAATTTCAATCAGAGGAGTCCTTACAACGATTCTTTTTCTTATGAGGCATGGGAAGGCCATTTTGACCTGGTCAAGCTTGATTTAAAGAACCAGTCCGTGAAGGACCATCTTTTTGAAGCCTGTAAATCCTGGATCCTCGAATACGACATAGACGGATTACGACTGGACGTGGCCTATTGCCTGGATTGGGAATTTTTAAAGGACCTGCGGAATGTATGCAAATCCATCAAGGAAGACTTCTGGATCATGGGAGAAGTTCTTCACGGGGATTACAGGTTATGGGCTAATCCCCTGATGCTGGATTCCGTGACCAATTATGAATGCTATAAAGGACTATACTCCAGTCACAATGATGCGAATTACTTCGAGATAGCCCACTCGCTTGAAAGGCAATTTGGACCGTCCGGTTTGTATCGTGATATGCTGCTTTACTCGTTTGCGGACAATCATGACGTGAACCGGGTGGCAAGCCTCCTCAAGCATAAACCGCACCTCTACCCGCTCTATATCCTGCTGTTCACCATGCCCGGTATTCCATCGCTGTATTACGGAAGCGAATGGGGCATGGAAGGAACTAAAAATAACGGTGATGACAGTGCGCTGCGCCCCGTCTTGGAGAAAAGCAGGCTGTTTTCAAACGCGCCGCAGCCGGCCCTGTTTGAAGCCATAAAAAAATTGATTCGCATCAGGCGGGAAAACAGAGCCCTTCTGAATGGAACATACAGTACAATCCAGACAAAGTCCAGGCAATTCGTGTTCTTGAGGGAACGGGAAGGCGAACGGATAATCGTAGCCGTCAACGCGGATGAAAAGCCCGCCGATATGGATTTATCATCCATAGGAAACGGGAATACTTCTTTCAGGGATTTATTGAACAATGAAACCCTTTTTTACCGAGGCAGAAAAGTGATAATCACTATTCCACCGAATTGGGCCCGGATTGGCAGTTTTTCCAATAAATAGATTTTTTATACCAAAAAATCTCTAAAAGCTATAATTTGCGGGAATTTTTTTCCTTTTTCTTTTTATTTTAAATGGTAAAAAAAGAAAAAAAGTAATATCCTATGATATTAATTAAAGGAGACTTCAAATATTTTGACAGTATCCCAATTCAAAGAAAAGGTACTTAAAAATTATAATGGGGGTTGACTACTTTATGACAGTCAAATGCTTCAATTGTGAAAAATCAAGTATCATTTTAAAAGGCAACTGGGTGATGGAAATCATCGAAGGAGAAATGGGTAAAAATTATTATAGATGCGAGCATTGCAAGGCATTGATAATGGTAAAGGAAAAAATAAATCCTTTGCATGAACTGAATAAAAAGAACTGGAATTAATCCCGCTTTTATGAATCCTGCCTGAACATATTTCATCCTCCATCAGCTGCTGTTATCCAAAACTATGTCCGAGAGATTTTGAGGATCATATTTTATCTTGATCTGCATACCAGGGTCCGGGGATTTTTTGTCCAGAGGTATAACCATTTCCGCCCTATAAGGGGTAATTTCAGTATTCGTCGGGTATACCATTATCACAAGAAGAAGAATTTCATCTTCACTTAACTGAAGGAAAGGCTCCTTGACCTCCAGAATTTCAGCCGTACCGCCTTTACCAATCATGCTTATCCGTTCATACTTCACTTCATCAAAAAACTGATTCATTCCCGCCCAATTCATGATTTGCCAGGCCAATAACATTCCGGCCAGCAATACTGCCGTATTATATATTATTTTGCCCTTCCCTGATTCGGATTTCTTTTTGGCGGATTTTTCTCCGGTAGTGTCTATCGCCTTCAATATTTTTTTTAAAATTCTTTTAGCTCCCTTATATATGCTTCTTAAAAAAATGGTTATGAAAATTGTAAGAACAGTAAAAATCACGACACGTATCAGCAGATCAAAGATCGAATCCCCATCCCTTATAATACCGTCCAGAAAATTATTTTCCAGGAAATGGTAACCTATCATATGGAGACCTTCATATCCAAAAGAGAACATACCGATTGAATACCAGCCGACCGAAAATTGCCCGATGGACAGGAGAGGTCCAAAAGAAAATTGAGCAATGGATAAAAAGCCGCCCATAAATTGACCAATACCGAAAATAAGCCCGATTCCGAACTGGCCCAGGGTAAAAAAGCCGTACGCGAACTGCCCGATAGCTATAAACCCCACGGCCGGTTCGGACCCGGAAACACAGATAAGCGGGATACCGAAAACCGTAATTCTGCTTTTGTAAGCCATCAAAAAAAGTGTAAACCATTTCCCGATTAAATTAAAGGTATGTTTTGTTGCTCAATATAAAAAAAAACGGCCGGAAAAAATTTCCCGGCCGAAGATAATACTAGTCTATTTTAATCCAATTTACATTAAAAGAACCGCCATCCATCACAAGTTTCAATTCATGCTCACCAGCCGGAATCACGACATTTTCGGCAAAAACACTCGTCCACTTCTGCCACCCGCCCGTTGAAGGAACGGTTATTTTATCAGTCAGGGCCTTCCCGTCTAATTCAAAATGCAGAGCCTCTTCTCCCGAAGGCTGCCTGGCAACCCGGACCTCGATTTTATACTTACCTGCTTTTTTTACCTTAACCTGGTAAGCGAGCCATTCGTCCTTGTCGACCCAACCAACATTGTAACCGCCCTCAGCGCACATTTCGATATCAACGTCCTCGGTCCTTAACGTACCGCCATTGTTGCCCTTGGAGTTATCCATAAAAGTTGTGTAATATTCCGCTTCGATTTTCCCCGGTATTACCAGTTCCGGCGCCTTAAACGGCGGCGGCGTAATTGCAGGTGCATCTGTATGAAGCCCGAACGCCCGGACCATATCGGGATTGAAAAAGCATTTATCAATAGACAGTGCCTCGGCCTGTTCCATCAAGCCTTTCATCGCCTCTTCAGGAGAAGGCTTGAGACCGCTTCCTCCCCAATATTCAAGGATCTTTCTCCACCCATCCGTCAGTTGGGCTGAAAAGGGACTTGTACCCGTAGATATTTTCTTGTGTGTCCACCAGCTGACGCCTATGTCATATTCCTTCAGGAATTCGGTGGCAGCCGCATATGTGGATATGGAATTTTCTCCAGTCTCTCCGTGCCAGATAGGCACATTGTACTCGTCACGAATATCCAGCCACCTGTAGGCAGCTCCTTCACTGGAAGACGGCGGATAGGAATGAAATGAATAAACCAGATCATCGTCCCACGGCGGAACCAATGGGGCAAAATCCTGAGCCCACTTACCGCCCTCAGCAATGATCATATGATTATGATCAACTTTTCGAATGGCTTTGGTTATCCGTTCATAAAGATCCCTTAATTCTTCATCGGCATAACCGTCACCATATGGCTCGTTTAAAAGGTCGTATCCGATGACCCATTTATTATCGGCGTATTTTTCCGCAAGTTTCTGCCAAATATCTATACAGAGAGGCTGGTATGTTTCCGGTTCATCCCAGAGTAATGCCTTCCCGGTGGAATCGGCTATGTTGTATCTGCTTTGTCCGCCAGGTGCGGCGTGCATATCCAGAATAACATACATCTTGTACTTCCCGCACCATCGAACAGCCTGGTCTATGGTTTCCCATCCCTTGTCAATCAAGTTATACGGCGGCTGGTCTTCCATGAGGTTTCGCCATGAAAAAGGTATCCGGATGGAATTGACTCCCCAGGAAGCAAGTGTCTCCAAATCCTTCTCTCCGACGTAATTGGCCGTATACGCTTCATAAAACTTGTCGGCATTATCTTTACCTACCAGGTCAATGATAGCATTGCGTATCTCAATCGGAGCATCATAATCACCTCCCGGCGTTTTCAGCATATACCCTTCCGGGACAAGCCAGCCACCCAGGCCAAAACCGACCAGCCAGACAGGGTTCCCGCTCGCATCAACAATGATTTTTCCCTGCGTGTGAACAAATCCTGCCGGTTTGACTCTCATCCCGGAACAGGAAATAATAAAAAGCATGATCCCGAAAAGAATCAGGCAAATTTTAAAAAAACTTTTCATAATACCCCCTAAATTTTGATTAATTACTTGACTGATTATAAAAGAAGGATTGATGTTCGCCAATACAATATTAATAGAATTTACAGCATCATATACCTTTTTTATTAAAACCTTGAATGTGCAGGATGTTTCCATTATCATTAAATTTATCAATATGAAAAAGCGACCATTAGTTGCCGTTCTCCTTGATGATCTAAACACCCCTTATCAAATAACCATTTTAAACGGGATCAAAAGAGGCTTGACGGATGAAAATTGCAATATACTCTGCTTCGAAGGCTCCTCGCTGAAGGCGCCGAATCCGTTTGATTCGGCAAAAAACAGAATTTATGACTTTTCCCTGGAAAAGGCATTTGACGGATATATTATTCTGACACCGACCCTGGGACAATTCATGTCCAAAGACGAGTTCAGTTCTTTTCTTGCCAAATACAAATCCAGGCCCATCGTTAGCATAGGTTCGGCAATCGAGGGTATCCCGTCTGTCATGGAAGATAATGCCGCCGGTTTCACGGCATTGATGAAACACCTCTGCAAAGACCATCAATACAAACGGCTTGCCTTTATACGGGGCAGGGATAACCATCAATCATCGAAGGAAAGATTCGATATTTACTGCGAAGCCCTTCAATCCCACGGTATAATCATTCGCGATGAACTCATAATGCCGGGTAATTTTTTAAACGATTCCGGCAGGGATGCTGTCAACATCCTGCTTGACAAACGAAAACAGGAATTCGAGGTCATTGTCGCATCAAACGACTACATGGCCTTCGGTGCCATGAGTGAACTGAAAAACAGGGGAATAACGATTCCTTTCGAAATTGCCGTTACGGGGTTCGACGATATAGAAATAAGCGCCAATTCACATCCGCCGCTTACCACGGTACGCCAACCGCTGTTCAGAATGGGGGAGAAAGCGGCACATATCCTGTGTGCCGCCATATGGGGGGAATCGGTCCCGGAAAAAGTATTCCTGCCTGCTGAATTGATCATCCGGGATTCCTGCGGCTGCCAATGCCTGCTTAAGCCATACGAGATTTCCGGTTCGAAAAAACGCTCCCTTGAATATAAATTATCCGCCGTATGCGACGGTTTGGTACAAAAGTGCCAAAAGGGGGAAAGGCCCGATAAAAATCTGATAAAGCTTCTCGAGGGTCTCCCGGAACTGATGATGAAACTGAAGAAAAATGGAGACGGGCGGACCTTTCTATCCAGAATAATGAAATATCTCATTACCCCATTGGTAGAAAAGACCTGGCTATCGGAATTCAAAGAATGCATAGCAACCGCATTCACCCTCATTAATCCCGGCCCTGATAAAATCCCGGGGGTGGATATCATTTATTTTAAAACCCTCTCCTTCATCCAGCAAAAGGAGATTGAATTCGAACAATACAGCCGGAATATCTTTTTCAACAGTCAATATCGTCTTAATATGCTGCAGGCGAATCTCCTGTTTTCACTGAAGCTGGAAAGCCAGGTAAAACAGCTTGAAAATAATCTGGCTTCCCTGGGTCTGGACAGGTTCATATTTTGCCTTTACGAAAAAAAACCGGGTCCGCTGAAATACGAATGCCTTACGGCCGTTAATCAGGGGAAAATTGTGAAAAGTAAAACTGAAAAGAGCAGGCACAACCTTATGAAACTGCTCAATACAACGATTATCGGAAAAGAGGAAAAATATTCATTGATTATCGTTCCCCTTCAGGATTTGGGATTTATAGTGATAAATTTACTGGATGAGCATTTTGAAAGTTTTTACACCCTGCTGGAGAATGTCATCAGTGTTCCTCTCAGGTGCGCCCTTCTTTTTGAAAAGCTGGATAAACAACAAAAATCCCTTGAAAATAACCTGGAAGTACTCCGCATGGCCATGAGCGGTTTCATTGAAATGATCGCCCTCACCATTGAAGTCCGGGACCCGTACACGGCCGGGCATCAAAGGCGCGTATCGGATTTAAGCCGTTCGATCGCGACTGAAATGGGATGTACGGAAGAGGAGATTGAATGCGTTCGTATGGCGGGGATTGTACATGATCTGGGTAAAATATCCGTTCCGTCGGAAATTCTCAATAAACCGGGCCGTTTGTCCGAGGTGGAATTCACCTTGATAAAACACCATCCGAAGACGGCCTATGACATTCTGATAAAAATCAATTTCCCATGGCCTATTGCGGAAGTCATACTTCAGCACCATGAAAGGATTGACGGTTCAGGTTACCCGTCCGGCCTGAAAGGCGATCAAATTCGAAGAGAGGCGAAAATACTCGCAGTGGCCGACGTGGTGGAGGCCATGGCTTCCTACAGGCCCTATAGACCGTCGCTTGGAATTGACAAAGCCTTGGAAGAAATAAACGATAAACGGGGAAAATGCTATGATGAGAAAGCCGTCGCCGCCTGTCTGAGGCTTTTTAATAAAAAGGGGTATGAATTAATATCCTGACCCGTCGAACCTCCCCGGGCAATACCTAAATACTTGTGAAATATCTTCAGTTGCGTTATAGTTTAGTTCAAAAGAGGAGGAGATGATATATGGATGAGAGTATACAACTTCCCATAAATATAGAGCGGCACTTAAGAAGCGTCACGGAATCATCCGGGTTGCCTGCAACGGAAGAGTCATTCCAGAAAATCGTATGGAACTGGTATGAGAAAAGGGGAATGTTTGAATCCCAGATCAAATTACTCGACATGACGGAGATCACGTCTTTTGACAGGGACGATCCCAGGGCGGCACTCCTTTTAACCTACTCAGGCTCATTAATCAGTCTTGGCTCATTAAAAGAAGGCAAGCGCTGGATGGAATACGCCAGCATCAAACTCCGTGCGGATGTTCCGGACCTTGTCATCATTCCGGAAACAGAGATCAAAGATAACATTAAAACGGACCAGGAAGCCAAATTTGCGGGCGGGCCCATCAAGACAACGTCCGCCGTACTGACGATTGCCGTTTGTCCCGAAGATGTGTCGCTGGATAACCAGGAAAAACGCATCCGGGAAGCGACCATATTCCTTACCAATGGATTTACCAAGGTCAACAGGAAGATCTCTCTCGATGAAGAAAATACCCCTGACCAGTTTAACATGAAATCGATCGTGAACTATGTAGCCAGCAAAAACACGGTGACACAGAAACTTGTACGGCAAATTCTTGACGATTACCTCGTTGTCCTTGAATCGGGGATACTCCTGGGCAGCAAGGTTCCCCTGGGCAGAATTGGCAGGCTGTTCCTGAAAAAACGCGCGGCCCGCAAGGCGAGGGTTATGAAAAATATTAAAACGGGCAAGGATATCACCGTAAGCGCCAAACCGGAAATGTTTGTACCTACAATCAAATTCAGCAGTCACATGAGGGAAAAGGCATCCATTACGATCGTGGAATGATAACGGATTACGAAATATATTTACCGTAATCGGCCATGAATTCCCTGTAAACCTGATAATGTTCGGTATCTTCATAAGGCACCTGTTTTACAGGCTGGGAATTGAAGTCGTAAATTACCGCATCGGGACAGGCAAGAAGAATGGGGGAATGGGTGGCAATTATGTACTGGACCTCCTTTGTTCTGACACTCCGGCACAGTATTTCCAACAGCTCCAATTGAGTTTTGGGTGAGAGTGCTGTTTCCGGTTCATCCAGGATATACAGACCTTTTAATAAAAACCTGTTTCTGAAAAACGACATGAGAGACTCACCATGTGACTGGGTCATCAGAGATTTCCCGCCGAAGTACTCAAGAATGCCCGGGTCAGAGGCAGCCCATTCATCCAATAACTGGGCAAAATTTCTGAAAATGGAAGCACCGAAAAAAGATCCCGGCACCCACCCGTCCGACCAGTTTGCCGAGAGATATCGCTGAAGCGCCTTTTCATAGGGATTAAACTTATACCTTTCGCGGATTACACCCTGCCAGATATAAATGCCGCAGCTTTCCGTGATTGCTTCCAGAAGCGTCGATTTCCCCGAACCATTATCACCGGCGAAAAAAGTGACCGGTTTGGTGAATTCGATCGTGCCCAGGTTCTGAATAAGAGGCAGATTGAAGGGATAAAACTCCCTGGTGGGAAATTCGCCTGTTTTGACTGTTATTTTTTGTAAATGCATGTCTGCCATTTTAACCGAAGAAGGCGGCAACGGGAACCCTATTGCGCCGGAAATGAGGGCTTGATACAATACGGCCAAGGAGAGAATTCATGGATGTTTCAATAGAAAAATGCAGGTTGGCCGGGGAAGTGAAGATACCGGCTTCCAAGTCGCATACCATCCGGGCCGTGGCTCTTGCCTCGCTGGCAAACGGTAAATCGATGATAAGGGAACCCCTGGTATCCAGGGACACGAAGGCAAGCGTGGATGCCTATGCCCACCTGGGCGCAGGCATCAGGGTCGTCGATGACGGCTGGGAGATTGAAGGCACGGGGGGCCGGTTAAAGACTCCTTCCGATGTTATCAACGTGGAGAATTCCGGGACCACGCTCTACATAGCGGCGGGAAGCGCGGCGCTTCAATCCGAATGGGTCGTCCTGACAGGCGATGACCAGATCAGGAAAAGGCCGATTACCCATCTTCTCGATTCTCTCCGGGACCTGGGTGCCAAAGGCTATTCCACACGGAACAATGGCTGCGCACCCGTAGTCATCTCAGGCCCGATATCCGGCGGCAGAACCAGTATAAAGTGCCCCACATCGCAGTATTTGACAAGTCTTTTGATAAATTGCCCCCTTGCCGAAGGGGACTCGGAAATTCATGTACTGGAATTGAACGAACGGCCGTACGTGCAGATGACCCTGGACTGGCTTGAACGCCTGGAAGCCAGGGTAATACACGAGGACATGAAGTATGTGCGGGTCAAAGGCGGGCACAAATACAGGGCCTTTGAAAGGCGAATTCCGGCCGATTTCTCCTCCGCCACCTTTTTTCTCTGCGCCGCCGCCATAACAGCTTCGGAACTTACACTCATCGGGCTGGATATGAATGATTCACAGGGAGACAAGGAAGTCGTGACTATCCTTGAAAAAATGGGATGCCGGATTGATACAGGGAACAACAGGATAACGATAAAGGGAGGAGAATTGAAAGGCGGTGAATTCGACCTGAACAGCATTCCCGATTCCCTGCCGGCCCTCGCCGTGACGGCCTGTTTCGCGGAAGGCACAACGCGGTTCTATAACGTAGCCCAGGCACGACTCAAGGAAACAGACAGGATAGCCGTAATGAAAGAGGAACTCACCCGGCTCGGCGCCCGGGTAGAGGAACGCCCCGACGGCCTTGAAATAAAAAGAAGCCTTTTAAAGGGTACCAGGGTAAACGGCCATGACGACCACCGCGTGGTAATGGCCTTGTCCGTAGCCGGCCTGGCCATTGAGGGTACAACCACCATTACAACGGCGGAAGCGGCCAATGTGACTTTCCCTGAATTTTTCAATCTGCTTGAAAGGCTGAAAAGCAGATAATTCCGGACTTCCTGCTTTTGCCTGTCATCGTGGAGAGGGGTTACTCCACTCAAGCGTAGAAAGGTCGATGATCAGATCGTTGTCAGGAGGTTCCAGGTCATGCCAGAGCCCGTAAAAAAGGTCGGTAAGAAACAAAGAGGCAAACCAGCCAACAAGAGTGAGCCCTTTCCTGTACACCAGTATATCCCTGTTATACACTTCATCTCCCCTGAAATGCGCCATTGCCGCATCGGCACCCTGCGGGGCAAGTATGTCGGCATCGGCGGCGGAAGTTCTTTTCCGGATTTCGTACGTCAGTTTTGTCCTCAATGCCTTCATCATCAATACTCTGTATTCGGTTCTGAAATCAATTTTCCTTTTCGACGCTGACGGTATATCCGTTATAAACCTGCTTTTAATCCGCATTATCTGTTCCCGTGATATACTTATTTCCCTGAAGGCAAAAGGATACGAAACCAATGAAGCCGTTTCAATATCATAGAGAACCCTTCCGGGATTTTCCCACCTTGCGAGGGTTATATCCTGAGCATGGTAATGCCCCGTGAAAACCACTGGAATTCGGTAATGGGCAAACATTTTCGCCACTTCACTATGATCATCCAAAACGAAATCCGGGAAGTACTTCTCCTGCCCGGCATAATGCTCCAGCAGTCCGTGATGGAGGAAGGCCAGAACCGCTTTTCTTTTTTTCACGGCCGACAACAGCACCGATTCTATCCAATCCACTGTCGGCTGGGTCAACCGGCCGTTGCCTTCTGATTCCCTGAGGTGCAAATTGTCCTTATAAATGCAGGAATCCAAAAGAAGAAGCCATAATCCCGGCACCGGTTCAGCCACATAACTCAGAGAATGCGTGTCACGTTCAATGGCATCATCGTAGCCGCAGGAGGCATAAATCCCGGCAAACTCATCCGGCGTTACCGTACCGGTTTTTTGATAGGTTTCCCCGATTAATATGCCTGCCCGCGGATTGAGGATATCATGATTACCGGGAATGACGAACACTTTTATCCCCAGGTCCTTAACACCCGACAGTTTCCCGGCAAGGTCAAGGTGTGATTCTTTTTCACCGTCCTTTGTAAGATCGCCGGTAATAACGAAAAAATCGAAGTTGCCCGATGCAATTGTTTCCAGGGCCGAATCGAGTATTTCAGAGCTTTCCAGAACAAATTTCAAACTCACATCTCTATAGGTCGAGGCAAGAGGACCTTCCTTTACCAGCTTCTCCGAGGCAAAATGCGTATCACTTAAAACCATGAAACGGCAAGCGGGGAAAACGGGTCTTTCCAGTTCTGATTCATTATCTTTTAAATCCATTGAAGTGTATTGGAATTGAAACGTGGCGCAAGAGATAACTGAAAATACCGCCAGTAAAGATAAAAAAGGCCTCCAATTGGATGAAGGCCTTTTATTCGACAATCTCATATCACAATCGTCCTACTTGATGGGGATCAGGTTCCATTTTTTAACATCTTTAAAATCAGGAGGCAAGACTCCTATTTCCCACCCGGGGTAGGTTGATTCAATAAAATAATATTTCCTGTTATTGAACTTTAAGTAGGTTCCGGTCGCATTTATGTTCAATCCGGCCATGGCATGCCCGTAGTATTCCGAATAATACATGACGGCATCATAGCCCAGTTGTTTCAATACACTCACTATAAAGAGAGATTTGGTGTCGCAGTCCCCCTTCGAATACCAAGCAATTTCATTCGGGGTAAAATAGTCAAAAACATTGGCGGCTTTATCGGTTTCGGTGATGACATTGCTGGGTCTTTCATAATTTATGGTCTGGATGCATTTGACCACCTGATCGGCCAGGTCATACGCGGACCATTTCTCATTTTTAGCCCTCTGTTTAAAGTAGGCCACCATCCCCAGCACCCGCTTATAGTTCTTGTTATACATTTCCTGGTAAAACCTGGACCAGAGATGAAGTGTATAATTCGGGTCTGTTTCCGGATCGATCTTGAAGTAGAGCCAGATATTGTTATCCACTATTTTCTGCATTTCCTTCATGGCCGAATAATAATCAGGCTCTTCAAATACAAATTCCTCGGTTTTACCGCTCCAGGTAATCTTGAAACGGTATTCATTGGAACCGGTCGGCGTGGTGGTGTCTGTCAAATTATCCAGTTTTGCCTGCTCGCTGTCTTCCCTGTAATCGGTCTTGTCTTCCGTTTCCGTTATATTGACGTCTGTCTTCTCCTGTATCCCGTTATTGGAATAAATGACCTCATCATAATGGATCTTGAACGAATTAATCAAACCGGCAAGCATTTTCTGGTTCGATGAAAACGTATTGGAAAGACTGTAAGCCATTATCACGTAGATGAAATAATCATCCTGGAAAAGAACCATATCCGCCTTGAGATTCATTCCGGAGCTTTTAAATGTAAAAATCCCACGCAGGGCGTTATACTGGCAGAAGGCACCTTGTTTGGCCTTACCCTTCATCTGAAGCCGGGTCGTGATGTTCTTCAATACCACCGAATTCGTCGATTCATGATCAACGTTAAATGCCGTAACCATCACGACAGAGTCCTGGCTGCTGTTTGTAAACATGACCTGAAAAACCTGTGATTCATCCAAAACGCCCCAGTCATTGGGAAAATCCAGCGAATAATAATACTCTTTCGAATAATACTGGAACCCAAAAAGAGCCGCCCCACACAGAAGCATGGACAGTATAATAACCAGTTTTTTCATGAAGCATCTCCTTTCATACCGGGACTCATTTAATCTGCAACAGATTGGGCATTCCCGATCCCAGGTCCGGATTCTGGACAAAACCGCTTAAAAGAACCGTCATGCCGTGCTGGATAACCACTGCCGTAGAAATAACCAGAATGGCAACAATGAGTGCTACCGCAAGATTGTTCTTTTTGATTTCCTCCATCTCCCTGATTTTCGTGGTGAGCAGCATAAGGAACAGCATTGCCACCCGGATGATAATAAAAGCAAAAATTGCTGAAAAAAGGAAGAAAAGAACTATTCTCAATATGGAAAGAAAAATAACATCAAGGCCGGCATTCTCGGCACTGAGTATATTTTTCAAAACTTTATAGGATGGATCGAGGCACGCATTTATTAAAAGCATGATGCTGAAAATAAATGAGGAACAAAAGACAGCCACGGCGATATTGTTATTTTTCAATTCCGTCAATTCATCCAATGAACGGGTAATAAGGCTGATTGTTTTGAAGCCCATTATAAAAACAAGGAGTACCCCGAAAAAAGCAATGGGAAGCTCTATCAATCCCTGGATAAGAATGGGGAGATTAACAAATTTCATGGAAACAACCGTACCCACAACATCCGGTCCCGCAACGAATGAATCCAGAATAGTGCTGATCGGATGAAGGATTAAAATAGACGCACTGAGTATAAAGGTCCCCAGCAGCAGGGCAATCGCTGTATTGTTGTTCCTGATCTCGGCCATCTCGTCAATCTTGGTGGTAAGGAATGTGAAAAACAGGAAGGAAAGCCATAATATGAAAAAGGCAATCACTCCGGCTATGACATAGGACAGGACAATCCGTGTAATATTGAGAAAAATCGAAAGACCGTCCGGTGTGTCGGTGGAAAGAAGCTGCTCAAGCGTATCCATGGATGGGGCGACCGCCGTATTCACGATAAGCATGATGCCGAAAATAAACGCAATCATGACAATAGCGACCGCTATGTTGTTTTTGTTAAGCTCCTCCACTTCATTCAATTTTTTGGTGAAAAGCATGAAAAGCCTGAAACTCAGAAAAAAAACCAGGAAACCCGTGATAAGCGATATGGCTAATTCAATAATGCCCAGCATAATGATATCAAAGTCCATACCTACCTCCTTCTGCTCATTGTTTACATTTTATAATCAGGCACCTCGAAAAACCCGGCCACTTAACCGGCTTAAAAAGGTGATTATTCGAGGTGTATAATGTAAAAGTATATGCATCTTCCCCAGCATTTTCAAATCCTTTTATTGCGTATTGAACAATTCTCAATATAAATTGAGAATTACTGATCCATTGTTTTTCCATTGTTTTATCATTGTTTTACAATAATTTATTTTATACTGATATATGGCAAAAAAACTGCTTTTTTATTTATATTTGTGATAAAAGGAATAACCATGATCATAGACCTGCATAACCATACTTCACGTTATTCACCCTGTTCCAGAATCTCACCGGAAATCCTGGCTGCCAGAAATATCAGCGCGGGACTGGACGGTTTCTGTATTACCGAACATGACTTCATCTGGCCTGAAAACGAACAGGAAGACCTTAAATCCCGTTTTACGAACCACATTCAAATTTTCTTCGGCGCCGAGATTTCAACGGAAATCGGGCATGTTCTCTGCTTCGGAGCGGACCCCGGAACAAATTTTGAAGGGACGGAGGTCAATGATCTCTTCACATGGCCCGACAGGAACCGCATTGCCCTTATCTGGGCGCACCCGTTTCGCTGGAATTTGGACTGGCCGGAACTCATTAACCGGGAATTCCTGGCATCATTTGATGCCATTGAACTCCTGAACGGCAATTTATCAGCCGAAGAAATTCAGTTTGCGCGACGGCGGTTAAAACCATTTCATGTCAAAACAACGGGGGGAAGTGATACGCATTCCCAAAATATGCGCCTGTCCTATGGAACTTATTTCAAGGACAACATAACAGGCCAACAGGGTTTAATCACACGGTTGAAAAGAGGACCGTTTGAGCCGATTGAACTAAATCGATTATAAAAGGGGAAGCAGGGACCCCCTGCTTTAAAGACTATTTTTTATTTCCAGCCAGTTCACTTCGTAGATTCAATATTTTATCTACAAATGACGCGGCAATGAGAATCACAAGACAAATTTCAAGTACAATGGAGATAACTTCAAAACAGGGAATGGGTAAGCCGAGAAAGGAAAAAAGCACAAATACATAATAAAACATAATGCCGAAAATGGAGGCTTTACCAATAAGTGAAATAAAATACACTAACCTTTTTTTCATCAGGAAAAAAACAACAACAACGGTTATCTGCGTTGATAGCCTGATGAATATAAGAATGAACAGCCAAAGCGGAATAAGGCCAAAAAAGAAGAACAGTAGGGTAGAAAACGTAAGCACGGCATAATCACTGGCAGAATCCAGGTATTTTCCAATTTTTGTCACCTGCTTAAGCATCCGGGCAGCCATGCCGTCAAAAAAATCCGTTAAAAAGATCAAAGCGAGAAAAGGTATTAAAAAAGGCATGACAGGGTGTGTTTTGATAAGAAGGAAACAGAAAAACAGGGCGGGAAGGGATGCAATCCTGAACAGTGTTATGAGATTTGCCAGGTTGACCTTTGAGAGAGGGATATTTCCCGGCACAATGACGAATTCATTCTTGAACTGAACGAGAAGAATAAAAAGCAGGGCATGATAAAGTAAACAGGAAAAAATAAATATGATATAAATGGTGATCGAAAACTTTAAAAACAGGTAAACAATACTAAAAAACAACAATTGCGTTAAAAAAAGAATGAGGGTCATTAAGGACAGGCTCTTAACCAATGGAACATCTTTTGACATTTCAAGGGAGTTTATTTGGATATTGTAAAAAATGTCAAGCATACCTCGATTATAACCTTGGCACCTCTGAAAACTATTGGTTTGTCATGGGCAACCTCTAAAAACCCCTATTTTTAAAGGATTTTGATTCGGCAAACGGCTCCAAAAGGAGGTTTTTAGAGGTGCCTATCTGATAATCAGAAAAATCCAGTGGCAAAAATGTACCTAATTGTCAGAAGAGATTGATATTATCATTAAATATCATATATAATTAACTCTATGACCAAAAATAAGCGGTATACAATCGGTTGTGTTATAGACTGGATAAACGCTTTTATGCAGCGCCGCTTATTGTCCGGTTTGCACCAGGGGGCTGAAGAAAACGATTGTGACCTCATTATTTTTGAAACGGGTCGATTAAATGCCGACAGCATCTATGAGCGGCACCGGAATATCGTATTCCAGATGGTCAATAACAAGAAACTGGACGGGTTGATAATAAATACGGGCTTCCTGATTAATGTAGCCGACGTGGACCAATTGGTTAAAACAATCGAACCCCTGAAACCTCTTCCCATGATCAGTCTTTTCACAAAACTGGAAAATATACCGAGCATCATAATCGACAACCAGATCGGCATGACCGAGTTGATGCATCACCTTATAAACGACCATAAGTATAAACATTTTGCCTTTGTTTCAGGCCCCAAGGAGAACCCGGATGCACAGGAACGTTTGACAATCTTTAGAAATTCTTTATTAAAAGCCGGGATACCACTGGATGAAAATCTTATTTATTACGGATATTTCATCATTGAATCGGGAAGAGATGCCGTAAGATACTTTAAGCAGGTCTGCGACTTGACTCAAATAGACGTGATAATCTCGGCCAATGACAGCATGGGATTGGGAGTGATAGAGGAACTTCAATCCATGAACATATCCGTTCCCGGGAAAATAGCATTGACAGGGTTTGACGATATGCCCGTCAGCGGAAAACTTGACCTTCCCTTTACCACTGTAAGGATGCCGGTTCTGGATATCGGGCTTGAAGCGATAAAAAGAATGAAACAACTTTTAAAGACGAAGAAAAATTTTTCTCTCGTAAAATTGCCATCCAGACTTATCAAGAGGTCATCCTGCGGCTGTATATTGTTCCAGGAAAGATCCGCCTTTAACCTTTCATCAGGAAAGCAGACAGACCTCCCTCCATGCGATGATGAAAAGGCGATATCTGCCATCATAGGAAAATTGGACCTTAACAGTGAAAGAAAAGAAGCAGTCCGGTTTTTAAAGAAATCGGTTGCCGAGCTGTCCCGTCTTTGCGGAGAACTTACAGGAAATGGACAATTCACTACTTTCGTGGATAAATGGTTTGATTTTATAGCGGGATGCATGAACATGTCCATTAAAATCAATATACCGAAGGCTATCCTTAATTATTTCAATAACTATATAAAAATCCACACACCTTCCGAATCGAATAAATACCTTGTACTCATGAATATCATAACGGATAATTATGAATGGTCGGAATTATTGCACGGATTATTTATATCGAATGACTCCTGGGCAATGGATCAAATAAGGGAACGCTTATCCTACACCTATGACTACAGCAGGCAATTTGCCACTTTAAGTGAAAGGCTGCCTGATATTGGAATAAGGGATTGCTATATTGCGCTTTATGACGGATTACCGTCATTTTCGGAAACAGCCAAGCTGGTTTATGCCCTGGACGACGGGGAGGAAAGGCTGAATGACGAATTCGGTATTCAGTACAGCGTTAAAGAACTGCTGCCGGAAGAATTTTTCTCTGATAAAAGAAGTACCTTGATTGTGGCCTCATTGTCGCAGGCCGAGAATTATCTGGGATTCATACTATATAAATTCGACGAGAACCGCCTGGATTTGATGGAAAAACTGGCTAGCAGCATCTCTATAACACTCTATGACACGGTTGTCAACGCCAATCTTGTCAACATGAATATCGAACTTCTAAATGAAATCAAACGGAGAAAAGACGCTGAAAAAAAACTTAAAAGGGCCATGAAGCAGTTGAACATGCAGAACAAGGAACTCAACAGGCTTTCAGTTCTGGATGAACTGACGGGGCTTCATAACAGGCGGGGCTTCATGCTTCAATGCGAACATAAAATCCAGTACGTCCTTTCCAATAGAATACCTTCCTCACTTCTTTTCATGGATATGGACGGTCTTAAAAAAATTAACGATACATACGGTCATAGCGAGGGTGATTCGGCTTTAATCGTGATTGCGGAAATCCTGGAATCCATTATACGTACATCGGATTTCGTAGCACGGTTCGGCGGCGATGAATTCGTGGCTTTTCTTATGGACACGGACAGGGACGGGTATAAACGTTTCAATGACCGCCTTCAAAAACAGATCGGTCAATACAACAAAACGTCCGGGAAACAGTATGAGTTGTCAATCACGATCGGTGTGTACCATATAGAACAAGCCGATTTCAAGAACATGCCTAAATTGAAAACCATAATAGAACGCGCCGACCAGATGCTTTATGAAAAAAAGGGGGAAAAGAACCGGCCCTGAGCCCCCTGTTTTTTATTCTTTTTCAAAGTGATGAATGTGGAAATGCCTGTGCTCGGGGCTGCCGTGCCTGTGATAATATTCATCCACCAGGTTGACGCTGCTCAACAATTCAATATCCTCAAGAAGTGCCGGTGTGGGCCTGTCCGCGGCAATGCCGTGGTCTTCGTTGAACAGCAGGGACCGGTCCGATATTTCCTGAATCAGTTCAAGGTTATGGGTAGAAGTAATGAGGGTTTTTCCAGCTTTATTCAAATGAAGAAGGAGTTCGACAAGCCATCTCTGCGTTCTCGGGTCCAGCCCGTTAGTCGGCTCATCCAGAATGATCACTTCGGGATTTATTGCTAGGACCGAAGCAATGGCTGCTTTCTTTTTCTCACCGTCGCTGAGTTTAAAAGGGGTCCTTTTTTTAAGATGAGTAATACCGAGCATGGACATCACATCATCAACACGCTTATCAATTTCCTCACCGGTTAGGCCCAGTTGGAGGGGGCCATAGGCTATCTCCTCTTCAACCGTTGTGCAGAACAACTGGATATCAGGGTCCTGAAAGATAAATCCTATTTTCCCGTGGTACTCCCTGGCATAATTATCATCTGCAAAGGATTTTTCCGTAACCGGGTGATTATAGGCCCTGAACTCCCCCTGCTGAGGATGCAGAAGTCCGGCCAGTATCTTCAAAAGAGTGGATTTTCCGCATCCATTGACGCCGAGCACGGCCACTCTTTCACCGGCAAATATTTCCGCATTGATATTCACGAGGACAGGTTCATCCAATGGGTAAGAAAAAGTAACATCCTTTAATTTAAAAACTGGATCTGTTGTATTATTTGTCAGAACAGGATCTCCCCTATAAGCAATATTACGGAAATACCCGCGACATTGACAAGCCAGAACAGGTCCTTTAGTGAGAATTTAAATTTTATTAATGTGACCGGTTTGCCTGAATAACCCCTGCAGACCATGGCATCATAAATTTCATTACTCATGTAGCTGGATTTGATGAACAGAAATGATATTCGCGACGCTAAAAAGGATCTCTTCTTCTTATTGCGAACCTTCCCGATGGTGCGTAGAAACGCTGACTCCATTATTTCCAATGCAATCCGTGAGAGAAGAAAAATATACCGATAAGTAAGGTGAAGGAGGGAAATAATAAAAGACGGCACCTTGAGTACATAGAGGGAATGGGCCACATGCGTCCAGCCCGTCGTCATGATGAGGAGATAGGCATACGAGAGCGAAATCCCTATCCTCAATGTCACCATCACGATGGCCTTTAATCCTTCAAAGGTAAAATACAAATTACGGGGCAATGCTATGAACCAAAAACCTGCATCAACATTTTTGTATACAAAAAATACCGGATTCCCCTGAATAAAAAGATTCGTGGCGGCGGGAATGGAAAGGACAAAAACGATCGGAGGAATAAAAAGCCATATCCTTATAAAAAAAGCTTTCAAATTAAGCCCTGAGAATTTAATGAGAATAACCGCGGTGAAAACAAGGAGAATCAATGTAAAGGGACTCTGCGTCAGGCCCGACCAGACCAGGAAGATCAGGGTGGTTAACAGCCTGACCCGCGGGTCCAGGTTTTTAAAGAGGTTTCCCTGCCGGGCAAATCTTTCACTTAAAATTTCATTTTGTAATATTGAGGATATTTCCCGCATCGTTTTACGGATAAAATGAGATCCGGAATTTTTTTTATGCCATTTCCGGACGGGCTCCGGTTTCAGCATCCACTCGGGAACTTGCATGGCTTACGGGCTTTTTTTCTGTTCGCCGGGCTGCTGTTTTTTGACAATCAATTTGGACGCAAGGAATACGAGCAGAGAAATAACGGCTATGCCGATAACAGCGGAAACAATATAGATAAGCGACACGGCCACAGGATTCCCCTCTGTCCCTCCAACGGAATAGTCCGGCAAAAGCGATTTCCAGAAATCGGCAAACTGTGAAAATCCCCGGGGTATGAAACCGATTTTCTCCTTTAGTTCCTCTGTCCCCCATTCTCCCCAGGCCGTGCCCGAGGCAAGAAGTCCGATCGGTGTAAGAATAACCAGAACGGCCAAAACAATAAGGAATGGTTTATAAGTCTTAAAAAATGATGGTTTGTTTTCCGGTTCCTTTACCGATTCAGTTTGGGAGGGAACAAGATGCGGGGCGAATTTAACAAGATAGGCGATAGCGGCGGCAGTAAGAATACCTTCAATCGGGCCGGCAAACAGGGAATGCTCTAACATCATGACGGGAACCGATACGGATAACGGATAATATCCGTATAAGGGAGTGCCGTCGGCTGCCTTGAACAACAGGGGCTGAATACCGAATTCTATGGCTGTAAAAAGTGCGGCAAGATTAAGCCCCGTAAATCCACCAAGAAAACAACCTGCAAGACCTCTCCTGGAAGTTAAACCGGATTTACCCGTAATAAGCTTAAAAACGAAGTAACCGGAGAACGGCATGATGAAGGCCATATTAAAGCAATTGATACCTATGGCAATAATACCTCCGTCCCCGAAAACCAGGGCTTGAATAATGATGGCCATGGAAACGGAAATACAGGCTGCCCAGGGCCCCATGAGTATGGCGATGAAAACAGCTCCCACCGCATGTACCGAGCTTTCACCGATGGGGACATTGAACATCATGATGACAAAGGAAAAAGCGGCGCACAAAGCAAGGAGAGGCAGGTTTTTTTTCCTGAATTTCTGGCGTATTTTGTTTAAAGCCACGGCCCAAATCGGTGCCATGGCCCCAAAAGCGGGAAGGTTCGTTTCCAAACCGAGATAACCGTCCGGGATATGCATTTCATACTCCTTAAAT
>JAFGKU010000025.1 GCA_016928415.1 Spirochaetales bacterium | reverse complement strand
TGGATGTTTTTCGTTTTTTAAGGGATGTAGCCAGAAGCGGAGGCGGATTGCAGGAAGGAGTCAGATTACGCGGTGGATTGTCAAAGATTCGTTGCCTGGCAGCAAGGGCACCGAAAACGGATGTGGAAATAGAGGTGCATTTATACGAGACGGAATCCGATATTCCACTATGGAAATATTCAATATCCTTAACTCAGAAAGGCGGCGGCGCAGTATCGGAAACAAAGGCCATTGTCCGGTATGAAAAAGTGTGGAAAAATAATGAATTGATACTTGAGAGGCCTAACGAAGAAGACGAAAACGACGAAGAGTTGAAACAATATACCCATCTGGAACAACCGACATCCAATGGGAAATTCCGCGATTTGGCTGATTTCTTCAAGTCACTGGATTACCAGCATATCATACCCCAATTAATCCGGGATCCCTCTTCATTCCAACGGACGGGAAATAAAGAGGAATTTTTCGGCCGGGATTTACTTGAAAAATTAAGCCAAATGCCGGAGAGAAAAAGAAACAATCAACTAAATAAAATAGAAAAAGCATTGAAATACGCCGTTCCCCATTTAAAAAATCTGGAACTCATTAAAGATAAAATGGGTATTCCCCATTTACAGGCGGTCTATGAACATTGGCGCCCGCACGGGGCAAAACAGGATGAGGATCAATTTTCAGATGGTACCCTCAGGTTAATCGGTCTTCTATTTGCCATGCAAAATGGAATCCAGCCATTGTTGTTGGAAGAACCCGAACTATCATTGAATTCCGGAGTGGTACAAAAACTTGCAGAGATCATATATTTAATGCAAAAAAGAAAATCAGGAAAACGACAGGTAATTTTAAGCACACACAGTTATGACCTGTTGAACAATAACGGGATTTCGGCGAAAGAAATAGTCATTTTAAAACCAGTTAAAGAAGGAACATCCGCTGAAAATGCCGATAGTATAGCCGACATTAGAAATCTGCTTAATACAGGATTAACTCCGGCTGAAGTAGTATTGCCGCATGCCGAAGCAACTGGTATTTCCGGTCTGACCAGGCCTTTTCAGGGTTAACCATGTTACTTCATTTGGTTTGTGAAGACCCTCTCAGTGAAACGGTAATGCAAAAACTGGTAAACGCTGCATTTAAAACAACTTTACAGACAGTTGTTATCGGAAAACGGGGTCAAGGATATATAAAAAATAAAATAAACGCTTTCAATAACACAAATGAAAGCATGCTTTTTTTTGTCCTGACAGATCTAGATCAATACGAATGCCCCCCTGATATAATAAATAAATGGTTTGACCGTCCATGCCGTAAAAATTTAATATTTAGAATCGCCGTCAGGGAAGTCGAAGCCTGGCTTTTAGCGGATACCAGGGGATTCTCCGATTTCGTAAAGCTCGATGAATCCTGGATACGCAAACAAACCGGAAATGTAGAAAAAATATTCAATCCGAAAGAAATTTTGCTATCTATAGTAAAACGCTGCAAACTCCGGCACCTTAGGGAAGATATAATCAGAGTAGATAAGAATCAAATAAAACAAGGTCCCGGATATAATACGCGGTTACAGGATTTTACTGAAAATTATTGGAGTATTGACAGGGCTAAAAAGAATGCAGATAGTTTATTCAGATCGATAAACTCATTATTAAGATTGAAACAATATTTTTAATATTAAGTTTAGGGGACCTCTAAAAATTAGTTATTTGTTCTGAGCAACCTCTAAAAATCCCGATTTTTTAAGGGTTTTGATTCGGAAATCGTCTCCAAAAGGTGATTTTTAGAGGTGCCCTTTAATTATTATTGATAGGAATGCGAAAATGAAAAAAACCACACCAAAATATAATTCCATTGAGCGGACGGCGCTGGTTACGCTTGCCATACGGGCCGGGGATTTTAGGCGGGAGCAGCCTATACTGTCGGATAAGGATGCGCTGTCCATATATGAAAGTATCGACTATGATTTTCCGTCCCTTAAAATTCCCGAAATGACGGCTGTCGGGAGCCTGATACGGATGGCCTACATCGATATCAAGACACGGGACTTTATCCTGCAGCGGCCTGAACCGAGGATTGTTATTAACCTCGGCGCCGGGCTGGATACGCGGTATGAGAGGATCGGGTGTCCGGAGGATGTGCTCTGGTACGACGTTGACCTTCCGGATATCATAACCTTGAGAAAAAAATTCCTCCCGGAATCCCCTAAGCGGAAAATGATTGCCGGGTCGCTTTTTGATTATGCCTGGCTGGACCGGGTAGAGGCCCCCAGGCCGGCTTCCATCCTGGTTATTGCCGAAGGGGTATTGATGTACGCGGAAAAGGAAAAGGCAAGGGAACTGCTTCTGAAGATGAAGGAAAAACTGGACAAATATGAACTTGTCTTTGACCTTGTGAGCCCGCTGTATAAAAAATTAAGCCATGTGAAGCCGTCTTTAAGAAGAATGGGTGCCTCCTTTAAATGGGGCTTAAGCAATACACGGCAGCTTAACAAGTGGTTTGACGGTATTGCCGTGCTCGAGGATTTCAGGTACTTCAACGGCCAATGGTCGGAAGCCGGGTCGTACAACCTGCTCAGGTTTGTGCCTTTTGTGAACAACCTTTCGCGGGTGGCTTACGTGAGTGTAAGGTGAATATAACTTAATACCGATAACGCATTAATTATCACAAATGGAATTCTCGAGATTATTGTAATATACTATTTACGTAACATCCATTAATAATGTAAATTTTACATACTCGAAGGAGTTTTGAATGGGCAAAAAGGCCGGAATTTTACTATTTTTCGCAGCTTACCTGTTTTTATTTTCATCATGCCCATCGTTGCCGCCTCCCGAAATCAATCCGGACTTAAAGATAACGGAAGTGGGCAGTATGTATTACGCCGATGCGGGATCATGGATTGAATTATACAACTCGGGTTCAACAGACATTCAGTTATCACAGTACAAGATAAGAACACATTCTGTCATGCGTACCAGTCCATATTCATACATGGGAATCAATACCTTTTCGTTACCGTCATTGACCGTGCCACCCGGGGCCTATATTCTTGTCAGGGGAAACATCGTTTCGTACCTGACCAACGGGGCACGCATCGTTTACATATTGATATCTCCCAATACCGTGCCTTACTGGGAGGACCTCGGATTTGTCGAATTGATGCAATACGGGCAAACCATAGATTTTGTCCGGTTCGGGTCGGATACCACTACACCCACCACGGAAGGTTGGGCAGGAGGAAGCGCCCCGGCGCTGCCCAATTCAGCTGCTGATTACGGGAAAAGCCTGGCCCGCGACGGAAGCAACACGGACACGGACACGGAGGCCGACTGGACGGTTCATTCCTACGGTACGGCCGGTGGTCCTAATGATGTCACCTCCGACCTCGATGCCGACCTTGACGGCATTCCCGATTGCAGCGAAGTATCCGGTTCAACGTTTGCCGGTCTCCCCCTTTATGACTGGGGCGCAAGAACCGGCCAGAAAGACCTGTTCATCCATATCGATTACATGCAATCATCGGACCCGGGCGTGACGCCGCGCAAGGAAGCGCTGGACAAGGTTGTAGCGGCCTTTGCGGCAAAAAATTATTACCTGCATTTCGATGTGGGAAATCTTTACGGGAGCGGTCCCTCCAACCACAACCTGGACAACACGAGCCACCAGGTTCCCTTTAACCAGGCAGCCGCACTCGGAATATACGGTTCCGCCGCCAATCTCTATGATTACAAGAACACTTACATGAACCTGGCAAAAAAACAGATATTTCATTATATGCTTTTTGCCTATTCACAGGAACTTGACGGATCCGGCGGATCTTCCGGTATCGCGGAACTAAACGGAAACGATGTGATCATCACCCTGGGCAACTGGGGCCTGACCACGACACCGACGACAAGTCTGAATCAATTAATAAATTACCAGGCAGCCACGGTCATGCATGAATTCGGCCACAACCTGGGCCTGCGGCACGGCGGCAATGAAGACATGAATTATAAGCCGAATTACTATTCCATCATGAATTACATGTACCAGTTGAACGGGCTTCCGACCATAGGGAATGCGAATGAGGGGGACCGTTATTACTGGTACAGGTATTCCCGGGTCGATGCTTTTTCAGCACTATCAAAATTCAAACAATATTTACCAACCGGGAATTTCACGGATTTACACAATAACTGTACCGATGATCCCTCCGTCTTTAAAATGGACTATTCAAACGGGAATGGCGGTCCGTTAGACGAAGCCCTGGTGAATGAACCGAACGGCCTCCAGCGTTCGGGAAGTGCCCCAATCGACTACAATGGCGACGGAGACGGTGCCGATACGAATTTCGACATGGACCTGAACAATGATACGGGCAGGAGTAATTTTACCGATTATGACGACTGGTCCCACCTGAATCTCTTCTTTGTCAGAACCCATTATGGTGACTTATCGGGCATCTCCTCACCCGCTGTTTTGAGGATTTGGTCCGATCCCGTAGGCAATGACAGGCAGGAAGTGATCGTCGAGACCTTGACAGCCCCTAAGCTGGATTAGGGGGGAAAGTAACCGCCGAAGGCGCCGAGGAAGACGAGGACGCCGAAATTGGGGTTAGCCGCTGTGGGAATGGGAGAGGAATTTAAAATTTATTCTAAATGTAGTCAATTAATTTTTTATTCAATACTTGCAAAAAGCAACAAAAAGTGTTACTTTTTGCAATAGATGAATAAAGAAAAATTGTCAGTAAGAGACTACATACAAAATTTATCTGCAAAGGGACAATATCATTTCACGACTAATGAAGTGCAAATCGCTTTGGAAGTATCACATATAGCCGCAAAGGCCGCGTTGAGAAGGTTGAATCAAAAGGGAGAGATTGCTTCCCCTTACAGGGCATTTTACATCATTATCCCGCCCGAATACAAAAAGCTTGGCTGCTTGCCACCAGAGCAGTTCATTCCTCAACTTATGGAATATATAAACGAGCAATACTATATCGCTTTATTAAGTGCAGCCGAGATACATGGCGCCGCTCACCACCGGCCTCAACAATTCCAGGTTATGATGAGAAAAAACCGTCGACCGATCGTTTGTGGACGGGTGCGTGTTCAATTTTTCGCCAGGCACAACATTGAAGACATCTCCACTGTAGAAATGAACACACCACGCGGAAGAATGCTTGTTTCCTCTCCGGAGTCTACAGCTATAGACATGGTCGGTTATACGAACCATAGTGGTGGACTGGATAATGTCGCTATAGTCTTATCGGAACTTGCTGAGGTTATCGACCCATCAAAACTGCTATCAGCCGCAGAGCAAGCCCCGATTGCCTGGTCGCAACGTCTCGGATATTTATTGGATCTATTGAATTATACAGATAAGTCACATACCCTCGCCGATTATGTGCACAAAAATGCATCGGTTTGGGCACCGCTTGAAAGAACAAAACCCATGACAGGCGCTCTACGTTCCAGCCGCTGGAAACTCGCAATCAATGCGAAAATTGAGATTGACTTATGAGAGTCGCCAAAAACTATAAAAAATCAGGATATTTTCAAAGTTTTTATTCTATAGATTATACCCAGACATGGTTTTTCAAGGTGCTCACATGATTTCAAAAGACTACATCACTGCATGGAGAACCTATGCTCCCTGGGTTTCCGATCATCAGGTTGAACAGGATCTTGTCATATGCCGGACGATTATAGAGATATTCAAGGTCGAGACTCTCAACCAACGTCTTGCTTTCCGGGGAGGAACAGCTCTTTATAAACTTTTCCTGCACCCTGCCGCCAGATACAGCGAAGATATCGACTTAGTACAGATAACTCCAGAACCAATTGGAAATACC
>JAFGKU010000024.1 GCA_016928415.1 Spirochaetales bacterium | reverse complement strand
TATAAATCGAAATATTATATTTAATACTAAAGTATAAATTTTGTAACATTCCCTTATAAATAATTATAACCATTATCCCCGATGCTACACATTAAATAAGTAAATAATATATAAAAAATGTAAAATTTTAAAAAAAACTCTTGCAAACACAATATGTAGTGTGTTAATCTTCATATTAACGTGCATTCACACTATATATAGGGAGGGGAATTCCTGTTCCATGCGCTGTCCTGCCTGTGGTGAAAATGAAGATAAAGTAATTGAGTCGCGTACGACGACGTCAGGTAATAGTATCAGACGAAGGCGGGAGTGTATAGTCTGCGGCTACCGTTTTACCTCTTATGAACACATTGAAGAAGAAAAATTGATGGTCGTTAAAAGGGACGGCAACAGGGAAATATTTGATATGAAAAAACTGGAGAGGGGGGTTATCCGTTCTCTGGAAAAAAGGCCGGTTTCCATCTCCGTTATCGAGGAAATGATCCAGCAATTGCAGGATGAAATTTACGTTCAAGCCAGACAGACGCATGAAATTACCTCTGTGGAACTTGGTGAAATGGTGTTGGAAAAATTATACACCATAGACCCGGTTTCTTACATCCGGTTTGCATCGGTTTATAGAAAATTTGAAAATGTGGAAGGTTTTATAACGGAAATTGAAAATTTAACGAAAAAAAGTAAACAACTTAAATAAAAAGGAGGATGGTTTATGTCTTCGTCCATAATGGAATGGGATAAGATCCTGGGAGTCGAGAGCCAGAAGGCAGAAAACAGCCTGGTCATCAAAAATGTCGTTAAAAGAAATGGGCTGCTGGAGAGATACAACCGTGATAAAATCGCTGTTGCCATTAAAAAGGCCGTTTTGGCGGTCAGGGGCAAGGACGATCCGGCATTGGTGGATGAATTGACAAAAGCCACCGAAATGGAATTGCTTAAATTCATGTCCAAGCGTCACCCCAATTCGGCTCCTGCCATAGAAGAAATACAGGATATGGTTGAGAATGTTCTCATCAGGAAAGGCATAACGGATGTTGCCAAGGCATACATCATTTACAGGGCAAAGCATGAGGTTATCAGGGATACACAGAAGCTTATGCTCGATATCAATAATACGATGGACGGCTATCTATCCCAGACAGACTGGCGGGTCAATGAAAATGCGAATGTCAATTTTTCATTGGGAGGATTGATCCTCCATAATTCTGGGGCTATTACGGCCAATTACTGGCTGAAAAACATTTACCCCGAGGAGATAGCCGAGGCTCATAAAGATGCGGATTTCCACATACATGACCTTTCCATGTTTTCCGGCTATTGCGCCGGCTGGTCGTTACGCCAGGTCATTCAGGAAGGACTGGGAGGTGTCCCTGCCAAAATCGCTTCCAAACCGGCGCGGCATTTATTCACATTGATGTCGCAGGTTGTCAACTTTCTTGGCATCATGCAGAACGAATGGGCAGGGGCTCAGGCTTTAAGCAGTTTTGATACCTATATGGCGCCTTTCATCAAGCTGGACAACCTTTCCTACGAGGAAGTGGCACAGGCCATCCAGCATTTTATTTTCGGCGTTAACACGCCTTCCCGCTGGGGCAGCCAGGCGCCATTCACCAACATCACCCTCGATTGGGTTGTGCCTGAAGACATGAAGGGCATTCCTGCCGTCGTGGGAGGAAAAGACCTGGACTTCACTTACGGCGACTGCCAGAAAGAAATGGACATGGTCAACAAGGCCTTCATTGACCTGATGCTCAAGGGCGATGCCAAGGGGAGGGGATTCTCCTATCCCATTCCCACGTACAACATTACTCCCGATTTTGCCTGGGATACGGAAAACGCCAGGCGTTTGTTTGAAATGACAAGTAAGTTCGGCACCCCCTATTTCCAGAATTTCATCAACAGCGATTTAAAGCCTTCGGATGTCAGGTCCATGTGCTGCCGCCTTCAGCTGGACAAGAGAGAATTGAAGAAAAGGGGCGGCGGTTTGTTCGGAGCGGATGAATTGACCGGTTCCATCGGCGTGGTCACGATTAACATGCCCCGTATAGGATACCTGGCCAAATCGGAGGAGAGTTTTTATTCCCGTCTGGACCGTCTCATGGACCTTGCCGCTCAATCCCTCTATATCAAGAGAAAAGTCATTTCACGGCTGATGGATAATGGGCTTTTCCCGTATACAAGGCATTACTTGAAAGGCCTGCACAACCATTTTTCAACCATCGGCCTGACCGGCATGAACGAAGCCCTGTTGAATTTCATGGGCCGGGACATCGGTACCCCGGAAGGCAAGGCTTTCGCCGTCAAGGTGCTGGAGCGCATGCGGGACAGGCTGGCCGATTACCAGGAAAAAACGGGAGACCTTTACAATCTTGAAGCGTCCCCTGCCGAGAGTACGTCCTTCAGGCTTGCCAAGCATGACAGGGAAAGGTATCCTGATATCATTGCTTCGGGGACGGATATGCCGTATTATACCAATTCCACGCAATTGCCGGTAAACTATACGGAGGACATTTTCGAGGCATTGGACATGCAGGAGGAACTGCAGACAAAATATACGGGCGGTACCGTGTTTCACTGTTTTCTTGGAGAGGCGAACCCGGACTGGAAGGCCTGCCGCGACCTGGTGAAAACCATATCGCATAATTACCGGATTCCGTATTTTACCATAACGCCCACTTTTTCCATTTGTCCCACGCACGGGTATTTGTCCGGCATGCATCAGCATTGCCCGTTATGCGAGGAAATGGAACGCAACGAGATCCTGGAAAGGATCAATGAACTGGAAAGCGAAAAGGAAATATTACTGCAAAACAATAAAAAACAATAACAAGGAGAAAAACGATGGAGAAAATCAAAATTATCGATTCCCAGATCAAGGATCTGAAAGAACAGCTGTTGAAGGTCAAGGGAACGCCGACGGAAGTGTATACGCGCATCGTCGGTTATTACAGATCCATCAAGAACTGGAACCTTGGGAAAAAGGAAGAATACCAGCAGAGATTAACATACAAATTCCCCGATAAAATTTCTTTGAAATCGCGGCTCGTCAATAACTGACAATGCGGGAAAAATATTATGGTTTGCAGAAAACAAGCCTGATTGATTTTCCCGGTACCGTTTCATGTGTTCTGTTCACCCGAGGCTGCAATCTCCGTTGTCCGTATTGCCACAATCCGGAACTCGTGGAAGTGAAACCGCTTCCAGGCATGATTAAGAAGACCAAGGTTTTCGAGTACATCGACAAACGGAAGCATCTTTTGAAAGGCCTCTGCATTACCGGCGGTGAACCGCTTATTCATTCGGAAATCGATGAATTTGCCCATTACGGTAAAAAGCACGGACTGAAAGTCAAGCTTGACACCAACGGGCTTTTACCGGAAAGACTGGAAAGACTGGATGTGGATTTTATCGCCATGGACATCAAAACGGTACCCGAAAAATACGACAGGGTAGGGGCAAAGGGACAGACATACGCTTCACGAATCAGGGAATCCATTAAATGGATCCTGAATTCGGGAATTTCACATGAATTCAGGACAACCGTCGTTCCGGGAATTGTGGATTTTGAGGATATCATGGAAATAGGCGCCATGATCAAGGGAGCGGACCATTACGTTCTTGCCCAGTTCAGGAAGGGGAGGCTTTTGGACCCGGCTTTTCTGGATGTTGAACCTTACCCGCTGGATACCTTGATGAAGATGAAAAACAGGTTGGAGGAAATGGGTATTTCCTGTACCGTCAGGGTTGTGTGAAATAATTACATTTACAAATCGGTTTTTACCTGTTATCATACTCATAGTATGTCTACAATGAAAGATGTGGCCAGGGAAGCAGGGCTTTCCGTTGCTTCGGTATCCCGTTATATTGCAAACCCCGGCTCGGTAAATCCCGACACGGCCAGGGCTATACAGGCGGCTATTGAAAAACTCAATTACAGGATGGATTACTCGGCCAAGAGTCTGAAAACGGGAAAGTACTATAATATTGCCATCGTGTTATACGGCCTGGGTCCTTTTTATTGGAATATTATTTCCAACATAGAATACGTTCTGTTAAAGGCGGGGTATTTTTACACCGTCTATACCCGCAACCTTCATATGACGGACTATAAAATTAATTTACCGCTTTTCAAAAAACGGCACGTGGACGGTATAGTCTTTTTTCCCCATTATTCGGAGGAGGATGACGTTACGATCCGGGAATTAAAGGCGATGGGTGAAAAATTCGTTGTCGTTGACAGGGAAATCAATGACGATTCCATATACCAGTGCTATATTGATAACTATGCTGCCGGTAAAATGGCTGCCACCGTGCTTCTGAACCAGGGTCACAGGAAATTCCTCTTTATCTGGGGAATGAAGTTCATCGCATCCGCTGTTGAAAGATTTAATGGTTTCCGTGACCAGCTTAAGGAAGCGGGTATAAAACTTACCGAAGACAGGCAAATTCCGGGTCATTTTTCCGGACAGGTTACCTATGACTGGTGTAAAGAGCATTTTCGATCCCTGCCGGAATTCACGGCGGTTTTTGCCAGCAATGACAGCTCTGCCGCCGGCTTTATGAAATACGCACATTCGGCGGGTTTAAGATGCCCAGATCATTATTCCATAATAGGGTTTGACAATGATACGGATTTTTCGCCGTTTATGATTCCGGGACTGTCCTCCTTTTCACAGCCTTTGGACCTTCTGGGTGCCAGTGTGGCGCAAACCGTACTGGATTTAATTGACGGGAATAATCCTCCCTTAAAGAAAATCATCCTTCAGGCCAATTTCATCCCCCGCGCTTCCCTGGCACCTCTCAGCCGGGCCTAAAAGTGCCCTAAATATTTAATATTTTAGATTAATTCATTTTTTTTGACTTTTTGGTATTTTGTCAGTATATTATAACCGGGAAGAGCCGTAGGATTACTCTTTTATTGAAGAAAGCTATGTATCAAAGGATTTGTAAGTGAAAAATGAAAGAGAATCAAAAAATAGACCGGTCATTGGTCTCCTGGCCGATCATTTAATCGATGAATATTCTTTAAATATTTTTTTATCGATAAATGAAACCGTTAAAAAAGAAAATATCGATCTTTTCTGTTTTCTGGGCAGTGCCATTGATTCACCTTATGAATATAACAAACAAAAGAACGTGATTTATGATCAGGTTCATCCACGGCTTTTAGACGGACTTATCGTAATATCCAGTGCCATTGGCAATTTCGTAGATAAATGGAGAATGCAGGAGTTTTTAAAACAATACTCGGCCATTCCGCGGGTAAGTGTTGGAATGACCATTCCTGGAATTCCGAGTGTTGTTGTGGATAATTCCATGGGAATTTATGATTTGGTCGAACATTTTATAAAAATACATAAATCAACGAAAATTGCCTTTATCAGGGGACCGGAGGGAAATCCCGAAGCGGAAATGCGCTTTACCGCCTATAAACATGCGCTTGAGGAAAACGGCATAAAATATGATCCCGCGCTCGTAGCGCAGGGCAATTTTATAGAATCGGGAAAAGATACACTTGCCCTCCTGCTGGATGAACGGAAGGTGATGCCGGATGCCATCATAGGTGCGAATGACCACATGGCGGTGGATATTGTCCGTGCCCTGCACGGGCGTGGCATTGCCGTCCCCGACGATATAAAAGTGGCGGGTTTTGACGGTGCGGAGGAAAGCCGTTACCTGACACCGCCGTTGTCAACGGTACAGCAGCCCTATGAAAAAATGGGTAAAACCGCCGTGGAATTCCTCGTAAGGCAGATAAAAGGGGAGGCGATACCGCAGTACGCCGTTCTTCCGGCCAGGATGATCATCCGCCGGTCCTGCGGTTGCCGCGAAGGAATTTTAAAGCCTTCCCGGCATAAATCCGGGATGGATAAATCACCGGATTCCATTACGGAAATGCTCAATGATTTCAGGGAAATGACCGGTAAAATCGAACTTAAGAGTAATGAGTATTACAATGAGCTGTATCCTGACCTCTGTGTTCTCTTCGACATTCCGGGAATGCTGCATAAATGGATCGATCTGGTAATAGATGATTATCTTGCCAATTCAATCAACAAATCCGTTCTTTTTCTTGAGGATGTATTGAATACAACCCTGACAAGGGGAGTGAATCCCGGGCTTTGGGTGGATATCTTTACCGAAATATTCGAAAGGATCGCCGACCAGCCCTCTACGGCAAAAGCCAATTTTTTCTGGGATAACCTGTGGACCTATACCCGGTTGTTATTCAATGCGATTGCTGAACGTGACTCGCATTATACGAAAATTGCCGCTGACCTGAAATCGCAGGAGTTTATACGGCTTCATCATGGATTGGCCACGGCCCTGAATCTCGATGATTTACAGCTGGTTGTGGAAAAAGAAATGCCGGCCAATGGCATTAACAGCTGTTACATCAGCTTATATACGGACACGCATAAACGTCCTTTCATAGAATCGCGGCTGGTCTGCCATTTTAGTCAGGATCAGAACCTCCAGCTTGAACATCATGATTTTCACAGGCCCTTCCCTTCCTACAGGCTTATCCCCGCTGAATTCCGGAAGGCCGGCAACCGTTTTACGTATCTTGTCATGCCTTTGTCGTTTAAAAGGAAACATCTGGGATTCGTGCTTTTCGAGTATGGAAATGGAACCGACGGCTCCCGTTCCCGGGCTGCCATTAATAATTTACTGTTTGAAACATTGGCCCTGCAGTTGAGCACGGCTATAGAGGCCTCGACGCTTGTGAACAAGGTTAAAAAATACGCCGGCAGGCTGGAAGATGCGGTCAAAGTCCGTACGAAGAGGCTTCACGATGAAATAGATGAAAAAAACAGGACCGAAAACGAACTTTACCAGGAGAAGGAACAGGCCATTATCACGCTGGAGTCGATCGGTGACGGGGTGGTTACAACCGACACGGACGGTAATATCAAGTATCTGAATCCCGTGGCTGAAACGATGTCAGGATTCAAAAAGGAAGCGGTATTGGGCTGCCATTTTGACAGCGTGTTCTATATATTTGATGAACGAACGGGAAAAACACTCAAGAACCTTGTACGCGTGGCGCTGCATAAAAAAGAAAGCATAAAACTGACCGATCATTTTATGCTGGTAAGCGATGAAGGCCGTAATTTCTTTGTTCATGTCACCATCACACCGATTTTCGACAGGGAGCATGACATCACCGGGACGGTATTTGTCATACGGAACATGAGTGAAACGCATAAAATGTCCATCGAACTGGATTACCAGGCCTCGCATGACGTTTTGACCGGCCTTTATAACAGGGCGAAATTCGAAATGGTCATAAAGGACATTCTCCAGGATAATACATCCCCGACAACCTCGCATTCCTTCTGCTTTGTGGATGTGAACAATCTAAGGATGGTTAACAGCCTTTGCGGCACACAGGGAGGAGATGAACTGCTTCGCAAGATAAGCAGGATTTTAAAAGACGGCATCAGGGTATCCGACCAGGTGGCCCGCGTGGGCGGCGACCAGTTCGCCATTCTCCTGACGGCATGTCCGATTGACAAAGCCAAGAAAATTGCCAGGAACCTCCAGGAAAAAATAAGTGAACAGACGTTTCATTTCAGCGGAAAAGAATTCAAAATCAGTTTCAGCATAGGGATAGTCTCCATAAATCCGGGCCAGAAAAACATAGCCGAAATTTTCAGCGCCGCGGACATGGCCTGCTACATAGCCAAGAACAGGGGGGGCAACAGGATCCACATTCACAACGAGGATGACGAGGACCACATCAGGTACGCGAGTGATATAAATTCATTGCCCAACATCATGAAGGCGATCGATGAGGACCGCTTCTGCCTGTACTCCCAGAAAATCCAGAACATAGGGCTCGAGGGAGCGCAGCAGGGAACGCATTATGAAATTCTCATACGTATGCTCGATGAGAAGGGCGGTTTGATAGCCCCGTCGGAATTCATACCTCCCGCCGAAAGGTATAACATCATGCCCAAGATAGACCGGTGGGTCATATCGAAACTCTTTTCTTCGAATATCATTCCAAAGACGGTAAATGGCAAACTGGATGACAGCAAGTACTGCATCAACCTTTCCGGTACAACATTGAATGACGAAACATTCCTGGATTTTGTCATGGACCAGATGCATGTGAACAACATCCTTCCGCATTCAATTTGTTTTGAAATCACGGAAACGACGGCAATCACCAATTTTTCACGTGCCATTTATTTCATTAAAAAACTGAATAAATCGGGCTGCTGTTTTTCTCTGGATGATTTTGGCAGCGGGTGGTCCTCGTTCAGTTACCTGAAGCTGCTCCCAATGGATTATTTGAAAATAGACGGTTCCTTTGTGAGAGGCATAGTGGAAAATCCCCTCGATTTCGTGTTCGTTCAAACCATCAATCATATTGGGCATGTAATGGGCTGCCAGACAGTCGCCGAATACGTGGAAAATACCGATATCCTGTTCAAGCTCAGGGAAATCGGCGTCAACTACGCCCAGGGTTTCGGCATAGAAATCCCCAAGCCTTTGGATATCTGAAACACAGTCCATAAAACATAACCTGTTATCCTGAATCCTGAATCAATATCCCTCTTGCATATTAACGGGAAATTTGTATAAATTGGGAAAGTAATCACATCATCATTTAAGGAGAATAAAATGCCGGAACCGAAAAAAAGGGATGAAAAAGCGCCCAAATTCCTGGAAATTACCATTAAAACTTCGGATGGAAAAGAATGGGGAACCCTGATGGCCAGGGAAAAAATTTTCTCAACAGGGTCGATCGGCTATTATGCCGGGGAAAAAGTCTCCAATCCCGAGAGCGCGGAAAGATACCAGGTAAGCCTGAATATGACGCTCATTGGCAGTAAGCCCGGGTAATTCCCCAAAATCAGCTTATTTTTAGGTTTTTAACTCCTTGAAAATAATTGTTAATGTTGAAGCCTAATGGATACCGGATGTTGGACTCGGCATATAAATTTTATATGAATTTGGGACGGGACCCAAACTCGGATAAATTCAACGGGTTTGCTGGACCAGGTCCGTGTCTACAACCGGGCATTAACCGCCGCGGAGATCAACGATCTGAGGACGGGAATCTATTACATGGAAAATTAACCACAGTACACCGGGACACATTGCCCCGGTACTTTATGGATGAAAGTATGAAAACCCCGGCAGGTTTTATAAGGTTTGCCGGGGTTTATTATTGGACAGGTTTCCCGGTGAACCTGGAATAGAAATGATGTTAATGACTTGTATATAACTTTCTATGTATAAATAAGGTAAAAGTTATATACAAATAGAGAGTATACAACTTGTTGACAACTTTCTATTATTAAAGTATATTAAAGTCATATACAAGTAAAAAAATGGATATTAAACAGCTTATTTTAAAAGAATTATCCGAAAAGGACTCATTTAAAACAACTGATATAATGGTTTTAACCGGGTTTTCAAGGGCATACATCACCAGGTTTTTAGGTGAATTATTGCATGAGGGAAAAATTGTACGTATCGGCAAGGCAAATAAAGTCAGATATGTGTTGTCAGAGAAACTAGGGGAAGATCTTCTAAATGAGAAAAAACGTATTCACAAAATAATCCGGAACGAATCGATCTCGGAAGACCTGATTTTAAAGGATATCAAAAGAGAATCAACCCTGTTTGATGGATTAGGTCAAAACATCGTGAACATTCTGGATTATGCGGTAACAGAAATGCTCAACAACGCCATCGAGCATTCCGGGTCGGCAATAATCGACTTCTATGCCGGCGAAAATAATAATTCTATTGAATTTACAGTAACAGATAAAGGAATCGGAATTTTCAACAACCTGAAAATGATGCATAATTTGTCCAATACCATGGAGGCCATACAGCAACTTTTAAAGGGCAAGCGGACCACGCTTCCGGCCTTCCATTCGGGGGAAGGAATCTTTTTCACTTCACGAGTCTCTGATTATTTTGAAATAAAAAGCTCGGATAAACTGATTATATTTGACAATCTACTTCCTGACTTGTTTATAAAAAACACGAAATTATTTAAAGGTACCAGAATTTTTTTCAGGATAGCCAGGAATTCCGGAAAGGAATTAAAGGATATTTTTGACAGATACACCGATGACAATTACAGTTTCTCAACAACGGAAATACTCATAAAACTGTATCGGGAGAATACTTCCTATATTTCCCGGTCACAGGCCAGAAGAGTGGTATCAGGTCTTGAGGAATTCAAAACAATCAGGCTGGATTTCCAGGAGGTGGAGACGCTTGGCCAGGCCTTTGCCGATGAAATATTCAGGGTTTGGAAAAATTCCCACCCCGAAATAAATATTCTGTATTCCAATGCCAATGAAAATATAACATTCATGATTAAAAGGGCCCAAAGTTACAAATAATCGAAAAATGGCGATCCTTCCGGCAAGGGATTAAGAAACCCATTTCACCGGCTGATTTATAATTGAATTACAAATTAGCCGGTGAATTTTAGCAAACCAGTGTATTGTTTTTATTACAATCAAAATTCAGGATTCTCTTTTCAACTTAAAAAAATACCGGCGGATATAATGAAAGCATTCTCTGCCGTCAATTTCACGACATCCGGTTCTTTGACCAGCTGTACAATGGGAATTCCCCCCAACAGGTCGGCGTGCCTGTAATGGTGCCTTTCTATGCCTTTATCAGACAGTTTTGATTCGATCAGCAGCCAGGGAACATTGTTTTGCAGGATAAGAAAATCCGTTTCGGTTCCGTCCCTTGTTCTTACATAGCGAAGGTCGTATGTTTCGGTTGTTGCGTCATTCCATAGATCAACCCGCGTCCTTAACTCAAGGGCAATCAGGTTCTCAAACCTGGGGCCTTCTTTTTCCACATTTGTATAATCATAAAAATAAATTTTTTTCTCCTTTTTTACCAGCCGTGTTTTTTTTATCGAATAGGGCATAAGCTCAAACAGGATATAACATACATTAAGGTAGTTGAGATAGTTTTTAACCGTGTTGAAATTGATTTCCAGGTCTTCCTTGAGGGAGTTAATGGAAAGGGGTGCGGCTACTTTTCCGGGCAGAAGGTAAATGAGGTCCAGCACTTTCTCCAGATGGTGTATTTGTGTCAGGTCGCGCAGGTCTTCTTTTATAATTCTTTCCATGTAACCTTCCCGCCATTTCCTGGTAAAAAGACTGTCACCGGAAAGGAAAGGCTCAGGAAAGGGACCATACTCCATAAGATTATCCAGGTTTTTCACATCAGCTGCCTTTCCCTTTATATTTTTCCTTATGAAAGATACGGCATCCTTTTCAGGCAAAACGGATTCCAGTGCTGCGCCTGAAATTTCAGGTAAGATCAGGGGATTCAGGTGGAAAAGGAAATACCTGCCGGCAAGGCTGTCTCCGGACCTCCTGAATGATTCCAGCCGCGCACTTCCCGTAACGATAAAACGGAAATCCGGCTCATACCCGTCGTAGAAATCCTTGAGTATATTTTTCCAGTTCCCGTACTTGTGGATTTCGTCCAAACAAACCCAGTCGGGTGTTTCTGTATTGGTTGTTAATGCATCCGAGGCAAAGAAATGGGGTTCCTTTCGATAACGACTCCTCACTTCCCTTCTGTCCCAGTTATAATAGAGCGAACCGGACCCGATGCCCTCTAAAAAGGATCTTGCCAGAAAAGTCTTGCCGGACTGCCTTGGCCCGGCAATAAATCGCATTTGCCTTCCAAATCGTTCCGAGAAGGCAATTTCGGATAAAAACCTTTTAATTATTCTTGATTTCATACAATGACTATTTTATATGCTTATGTAAAAAAGTCAAGACTATTTTACATAAGCATGTAATTTAGTCATAATTGAAAATATACTTCCACAAAGATTTATAGTCATAAGTTAAATGAACTTAAACGAGCCAATTTAAATAATTTACGGTCATTTTTAATCGTGTTTTATAATTATCCGTTTAAACTAGAAATCTTCATGGCATTACTCTTTGTTTTATATGATAAGAAAATCCGTTTCGTTTACTTCCCTTGTTTTTATATATCGATTTTTCGTTATTTTCTGGTGATAAATAGATATAAACGACAAATTCTTATAATTTTTACTTAAAAAATTTGACTTTAAAACGTAAATTCAGTACTTTTATCTTGAAGAAAAACCGACCTGTATACTCTTTTATAAAAAGCACCCTTGGTTATGTGATTTATTCAATAATGTATTTATCTATCGGAAGAAGGAGGAGTAAATTCATTGGAATTTTTTAATCCCAATGAATTACACTAGCTGGAGGCTGTCTACCTGACTTCTGGATAGTTTCGATAAATAGGGAGGTTGGTTTATGAACCATCAAAGTAAACGATCATATTTAAACATGGTGATATTGCCGTTTATTGCGTCTTTTTTCCTAACCTTTGTTTTGGTAACAAGCTGTGGGGGTGCTTCAGGGGGAGGGGGAGGAGGAGGCTCCGGTAATCCTACCGTAACGATAACATCCACCAGATCGGGTGTTGTCAACGCTTCCTTTACCATCACGATTACGTTCAGCGTGGAAGTAACGGGATTTTTGGTCGATGACATTACCGTAACCAATGGAACGGCGGATAATTTTGCGGATTTAGGCAGTGCCACCGTCTTTACGGCCAGAATCAATCCCGCGAGCGAAGGGGATGTTCTTGTTGACATCGCCGCCGCTGTCTGCGAAGACCTTTCGGCGAATCCCAATGATGCGGCAACGCAGTTTCAAATTTATTATAATCCGAACATACCGGGTGCCGTGATCACGACAACGGCCACCGATCCGACGAATGCTTCGCCTTTCACGTTGACAATAACCTTCAGCGAAAGCGTTACGGGGTTCATAATCGATGATATTACGGTAACCAATGGAACGAAGAGTAATTTTGTCGATACGGATCCTGTTGTTTATACCGTTGATATCACACCCACGGATCAGGGAGCTGTTACGGCCTTGATACCCGCCGCCGTTTGCCAGGACACGGACACGAATGACAACCTTGTGTCGGATTTGTTCTCGATAGTCTATGATTCCATTGCTCCTGATGTTACCATTACATCCACGGAAACCAGCCCGACCACGGCCAGTCCCATTCCTGTGACGATCACGTTCACCGAAGCGGTTACGGATTTTGTCATGGGAGACCTGGCGGTTGGCAATGGAACAGCGCAGAATTTCCAAACCACGGATAATACTGTTTTCACCGTGGATATTGTTCCGCCCGCAACGGGAGGGGACGTGACGGTTGACATAAATGCCGCGGTTTGCCAGGATGCGGCGGGTAACGACAATACGGCCGCGACCCAGTTCAGCATTACGTACACCGATTTAACGCCGCCCAGCGTGGAAATTTCAACGGCTTCCAACCCGACGAACGTATCGCCGATACCCGTAACGATTACGTTCTCTGAAACCGTAACGGGATTTGAAGAAACGGATATCGGTGTTGTTAACGGATCAACCTCCAATTTCGACAATACAAACAATCCCGTATTCACCTTTGATATTACTCCTTCGGGAGATGTAACGGTCACCGTTTCCGTTGCCGCCAGTGTGGCAGAGGACGGATCAGCCAATCCCAATACGGCGGCTACGGACCTGGATATAGTCTATGACGGCACCAAGCCCGACGTATCACTCTCCTCCACGGTATCAGACCCGACGACGGAAAGTTCCTTTACGGTTAATATCTCCTTTACCGAGGAGGTGACGGGATTTGACTTGGCGGATTTGACGGTTGTGAATGCCTCTGCATCCAACCTCCAGACTTCGGATAACATCGACTTCACGGTGGACCTTACGGCCAATGCGGGGGGCAACGTCAGCCTGGACATTGCCGCCGATGTGGCAACGGACCTGGCGGGTAACACCAATAACGCGGCCCCGTCCGCCTTCACCATAGTCTACAATGATCAAGCGTCGCCCACCGTGGTGATAACCTCGAGCGAGTCGGATCCCACCAATAAAAGCCCGATCCCAATCACGATCACCTTCTCCGAGGAGGTGACGGGCTTCATTGTCGGTGAGATCTCGGTTACCAATGGTGCGGCATCCAATTTCCAAACAACGGATAATATTGTCTACACGGCCGACATTACGCCTTCCGGAACCTTTGCAACCGTGGACGTGGATATTGCGGCAGGTGTCGCCCAGGATCTTTTTAGTAACGACAATTTGGCTGCGACAACCTTCTCGATCGATTATGACGGGGAGGCTCCGGTCGTCGGTTCACTGCTCTTCACCGTTAAAATGACGGGGAATACCTATGGAAGGAATACGGTCACCATTAACTGGACCGAGGCAACGGACAATGCCACTGCGCAGGGCAACCTGGTCTACACATTGTATTATTCGTTAAACCCCGTCATGAATTCAGTGGCCGGTATTAAGGCGAACGGTACGGCTTCCACGCCGACCTATACGGGGGCGGCAACCGGTACTTTGACTATCGCCTCACCCGTTGCCAGTAATTATTATTACAATATTATCGTAAAAGATGAAGCCGGTAATGAAACCTGCTATACCGTGTTCATCGATGTGTCGAGAAACGGGCTTGTGGGATTCTTCCCGTTTGCGGGTAACGCGAACGACGAAAACATGACCGGTACCGCCTATAATGGAAACGTGAACGGCGCCACGCTCGTGGCCGGACATGACGGGGCCGGAAGCCACGCGTATTCGTTTGAAGAGGCATCATCCAATTCCATTACCGTTACGGACCCGGTCAATTACCGCTCCGCTGCTTACTCGCTTTCGTTCTGGTTCCGCATTGACGCGCCGGTGAACAATTCCATATTCATATATTTCTACGATGTCGCCGGTTTCAAGGGGTACTACACCAACTGGAGAACCGAGCCGAGTGTCGTCATCAGGCATAGATACGGAGACGGTGTGGCGAATAATTTTGAGGATTCCGGTATAATCACTACCGGTGTATGGCACCATTGTTTCATCGTGAACGATGGGGCTTCTCCCAATTCGACGCAAACCATTTATGTTGACGGCGTTGTTTCCGGAACACCTAAAACTTCAGGGGTGTTCGCTCCCATCGATTCGGCGTTCAACATGGTGTTCGGCCATGACGGACTGACGGGCAATTATTACAACGGCTTGATGGACCAGGTTCGTGTCTATAACAGGGCCCTTACCTCGAACGAAATAACCAATACCCGCACCGGTGTGTACGCGATGGAAAATTAAAGGATTGCGACGGGTATATTGGCCCGTCGTATTTAGAGAAAATGAGAGATGAAAGCTCCGGCGGGCTGATAAAGCTTGCCGGGGCTTTTTTATTGCCTGCCGGGGATAAATAGCCAGTTTTAGAGTCCTCTTGTTTTAAAAATTTATAAAAAAAAATTTGACTTTCAGTATAATAAATAGTATTATATTCATGTAGAAAATATCGGGAAACCGTTAGTATCTCTATATTATAACGAAAAATCGATTTATTTTTCTATAATACGCAAAAACAATTCTTATTACATCGTTAAGTAATATAAATCTGTCCAAAGGTGGTGTACAAGGCCATCGCGTACATTGGGTTCCAATGGATGGCATTGTGTCAGGCTGTCTGCCTGGCTATCGGATGGATTAGAAAACGAGGAGGATTGTATATGCAGATTAGATTAAGACCAGCAAGCCGGCGGGAGACCGTGAAAAAGCGCTGTATTCCGCTGAGCGCATTAATAACGTTTATTTTTATTTCAATTATTTCTATCACCGTGATAACGGGATGCGGCGATGTATCCGGCGGAGGGGATCCGCTGGACACGCCGACCGATACGGCGACACCGACGGATTCCCCGACCGATACGGGGACACCAACGGATTCACCAACGGCGACCGACTCGCCCACGGATACGGCAACGGATACAGCCACCCCGATCGATACGGCCACCCCGACGGATTCACCCACCGATACTGCCACGGATACACCGACACCGACGGATTCATCCACCGATACGGCCACGGACACGCCGACGCCAACGGACTCTTCAACGAACACGGCTACAGACACAGCTACACCGACCGATTCACCTACCGATACGGCCACGGACACACCAACCCCGACGGACTCTTCGACCAACACGCCCACGGACACGGCCTCGCCGACAGATACGGCCACGAACACGCCAACCCCGACGGATTCATCGACCAACACGGCCACGGATACGCCCACACCAACGGATTCCCCGACAGATACGGCCACAGATACACCGACGCCGACCGATACAGCTACGGATACGCCAACTTCTACAGATTCACCGACCAATACGGCCACGGACACACCCACTCCTACCCCGTCACCCACTCCGATCACCTATACGGTAACTTACGACGGGAACGGGAATACGGGAGGCAGCGTGCCGGTTGACAGTACTCTTTATATAACGGGGAACACAGTTACCGTACTTGCCAACACGGGCGGTCTCGTCAAAACGGGATATTCCTTCACGGGATGGTGCGTTAACGCTATCGGTACCGGTACTTCCTACGTCGCCGGTAACACGTTCCTTATGGGCTCCGCTAATGTGACCCTATACGCCAAATGGACGGCCCTGCCCACGTATACGGTAACCTATGTGCCCAATAACGCCATGGGAGGAAGCGTTCCCGTGGACAGCACGAATTATATCGTAGGATCGTCGGTAACGGTCCTCGGCAACACGGGCGGCCTGTACAGGACAGGATATTCCTTTGTCGGATGGGACGACCTGGATGCCGGTTCCTTCTATTACCCGGGCAACCAGTTCGTGATCGACGGTAATATCACCCTGACGGCCAAGTGGTCCCTCAACCCGACATACACGGTTACCTACAACGGAAATGGCAATACGTCCGGGACAGTGCCCGTCGACTCGACCAGTTACGAGACGGGGGCGCAGGTCACCGTCCTGGCAAACACGGGCAACCTGGCGAAAACCGGGTACAATTTCACGGGCTGGAACACGGCTTCCGACGGTTCCGGTACATCTTACAGTGCGGGCAACCATTTCAACATGGGCTCAGCGAATGTCATACTCTATGCCAAGTGGACCGTGCAGACGACGTTCACCGTAACGTATAACGACAACGGGGCCGACAGCGGCAGCGTGCCGGTTGACGGTTCCACGTATCTTGAAAACGATGAGGTTACCGTCCTGGGCAACAGCGGCGGTCTCGTCAAGGCTGATTATGCCTTCGCCGGGTGGAATACGGCTTCCGACGGCTCGGGTACTTCCTACGATCCGAACCAGACATTCAACATGGGAACCTCTAATGTACTCCTATACGCGAAATGGGCACCGGATTCCTCGGATTCATGGGTGTCCTATGACGTCAATGGCCTGCCTCATGCGGATTATGACGCGGTGGCCTGCTCCGATGACGGACAGTATATTTATACGGTAATCAGGGGTGGATCAGGTATCTATGGCGGAATTTACAGGTCAACCGATTCCGGCGCTAACTGGAGCCAGGAATATACCACAGGCAGGCAGTTCCGGTGCGTGGCCACATCGGCCAGCGGCCAGTATGTTGCCGCCGGTGTAGCTACGGGTAACATTTATGTATCCACCAACTATGGTGATTCCTTCACGGCACGGGCTTCATATTTAGCCTGGAGGGGTGTGGCCATGGACTCGACGGGGCAGTACATGGTGGCTAATATAGGCGCGGGAAGCGGCCGGATCTACAGGTCGACCAATTACGGTACAAACTGGTCACTCCTGACCAATTCCCCCACGGCGAATTACCGCGGAATCGCTTCCTCAGCAGACGGCACAGTCCTTGCAGCCATAGTGGATGACGGTGGTATTTATGTTTCCACGGACTCTGGCGCTACCTGGACACAGACACTCGCCATGGTCGCGGCGTGGAGGGGCATCTCCATATCGGATGACGGTACGAAAATGAGTGCCGCCATACAGGCCGGAACATACCCCAACAGCGGCATCTGGGTATCGACCGACAGCGGCAGTACCTGGAGCCAGACGGATTCTCTCAGCG
>JAFGKU010000023.1 GCA_016928415.1 Spirochaetales bacterium | reverse complement strand
GCGTGAAGTAGTCCTGGAACGGGTATCCGGCAGGGAGGAATCGCGGAACGTCGAGGACTTTTTCCACCAGCTCCGCGTCGTACTCGCCGACAATGCCCGCAAATGCGAGGCCCACCGCGTGGATCTCCACAACGGCGGGAACAGGGCCCTTCGCAGCATTCTTAACGAGATGACCTCTTATGTGCTCAACCGGGAAATGGCATTGGAAATGATCACGGGCCAGCTGAAGCAGCTCGGGATCGGAACGTGTGCCGTTTTCCTGTACGATAATGAAATCGTGCACAGGATCAATTCGACCTGGGTGAGCCCGGACAAGGCGGTCCTGGCCCTGTCTTACGACGCGGACCGGGAGCCGGGTTCGCCGGTCATGCCGGAGAACCGCCGCTGTTCCCTGAACGGGCTCTTTCGCCACGAATGTCTGCAAAAACCGGTCAGGCAGACCCTGCTCGTCAATTCCCTGTTTTTCATGGACGCCCAGCTGGGTCTCATCGTCTGCGACCTTGATTTCGCTGATCCGTACATGTACGAAAGCCTGTTCATAGAGATCAGCTGCGCGTTGAAGCTGTCCGACTTGATGGCGATGCAGGCGAAAAATCAGCAGAAGCTGAGGATCGCCATGCAGGAGCTTGCGGAATACAACTCGAAACTGAACGCCATATCGCAGACCGACGAGCTGACCGGCCTCCTGAACCGGAGGGGTTTCCTGAGCCTGGCCGAGCAGAACCTGCAGCTCGCATTGCGCATGGGCAAGAAGGGGGTTCTGTTTTACGCGGACCTGGACGGCCTGAAGGCGATCAATGACAGGTACGGCCACAAAGAAGGTGATAGCGCGATCAAGCTCGCCGCCTCCATCCTCAAAAAGACGTTCCGCAATGCTGACATCATAGCCCGGCTGGGCGGAGACGAGTTCGTCGTGTTCGCGTTGGATCTTCCGGAGGGCATCGTACCGGAAATTCTGGATCGGTTGAAGGCGTACACGGGTTCGTTCAACGGCAGGTCAGGCCGGCCGTTCGAGGTTTCGATCAGCGTCGGCCATGTCACGTTCACCGCCGAGGGCAAGGTCGATATCGCGGACCTGTTGAATATCGCCGATACCCGGCTCTACGAACAGAAAAAGGGGAAACGGGGACGCAGAGAATCGAACTGAAAGCCTATTCAAATGGAAACATTTTCTGCCGGAAATTAATAAACGAATCCGGAAATACCCTTGATTTTCTGTTCAGCAAAAATCGTGATAAATCAGCAGCCAGGAAGTTTGATAAAAAATTGGATCTGGAAGTTCTGCATCGGCCGGTTCAATTTATGAATAATATCCTGGAACAAGACCACGGGTTCATAAAGTGAAGGATACGACCGATGCCGGGATTTTTTCAAATGCTTTGGAAATGATAAGATTTTCATTGATAATTTGCCGGGGATTACTGTATAACGCTTGTCGTGGTGTGGATGTGGGGGTAGATATAGGTTTATACTGATGATTTACACCAGAAACCTTTCCTCCAATCAGCCTATTTAATACCTCCAGCGGCTTACCCACCAATAAAATAATTCTTCCTCCCCAGCGGGGCACCCGGATCGGCGTGTCAACGCACAGGACACAGAATCGCAGTAGCGATTCATATTCGGCGTACTCGGCGGTTAAATTATCTTCCTCCCCAGCGGCTTACCCAACATTTCGGCGCCTTCGTTCTATTCGTCTTCTTCGGCGGTTAATTCTTCCTCCTCCGAAGGAACCACAGAGGTACGCCCCCTGCATCTGTGAAAATCTGTGCCATCTGTGGTTCCTGTTCTTCCTCCTCCGAAGGAACCCGCAGCGGATCACTCCCCTGGTTCCGCTGTCCCTATTCTTCAACCTCCTCATTAAACAAATCCTCTTCCAGCGGTTCCGGTTCCGCCGCCGGCCCTTTGCTGAGCTTCCTGGCGCCGTAAAGCTTCAGCAGGTCGTTCACGTCGGTGGTTTTCAAATCGATCCCCCCCGAATCCCCGAACGGGAGCAGGTAAATCGACTTGCCCGCGAGGGCTTCGGCTATCTTCAGCTTGACCAGCGTGATGCCGCCGGAGCTGTTCAGGGCCTCCACCATTTTTTCAATGCCCTTTGCCTCCGCCTTGCCTTCCGCCTCGATGGCCTTGGCTATTTTTTCCTGCTGTTCATAATACGCGTCGGCGGCGATTTTCGATTTCGCGTACTCGCCGTCCGCTTCGGCGATCATCTTGTTCACGTCGCCATTGGCCTGCTCAATGCGCTGCAGGTATTCCTCGACCGTGGCATTGGCCTCGGATTTGTACCGTTCCGCTATCTGGTCGGCCACCTTCTTGTCCTCGATGGCCTGCTGGTACGCGTCGTTGAAGCGGTAGTCCTTGGGTAGCACGCTTTCTATGATCACGCCGTATCTGTTGAGCATGTTGTTCAGCACGATCTTGGCATCCTCGGCCTTTTGTGTCCTTTTTTCCGCGATGTAGAAATCCTCTGTTTTTAATTCGCCGAACATGTCACGGGTAATGTTACGCGTGATCGTACGGACCACGTTCTCTTCCAGTTCGCTGTTGTTAGGCGCCACGTTCTGGAGAATTTCAGGGGCCTTGGACGGGTTTATCCTGTACGTGATGATGACATCGAGGCTGATGTCGTTACCGTCTATGGTCTTGAAAAGCAGGTCGTCCCTTTTTTTGCGTGAACCCATCTCCGGTGACATGGTCATTTCAATGTTCTGGAGCTTGGTGTCGAACGTATACCATTCATTGATGAACAATGGAAAGAAATATGTCGCGCCGGGGGCGTACAGCTTTTGCTCCACGCCGGTGGGCTCGAAAATTCCGAACTGGACAACCCGCACGCCGACTTCCGTGGTGGCGGTGGAATGGGGTGAAAAAATGATGCCGATAAGGATGATGCCTGCTATTCCCAAAATAACCCATAATGTAATATTTTTAGATTTCATCTTGTTCCCCCTTACTGCTTTATTCCGAAAAAGTCGAGCACCCGGTTCAGGTCCAATGGGTTGAAACCCATTTTCCCGCTGGAAGGAAGCATGATGACTTCCAGGCCCCTGTAAACCTTGGCCATTTCAAGACCGACGAGCTTGTCCGAACCGCGCTTCTGGTAGGCCTGGTTTACCAGGTCCGTTTTTTTAGCCTCGGCCAGCTTCACCAGGAGGTCCGCTTCGGCATGCTTTGTGCGCACGTACAGGTCCATATCGGCCCTCAGTTTGACGACATAGGCATTGCCTTCCTCGAGCTTGACCGTAACATTGGCTTCCCCTTCCTGCTTGACCTTCTTCACTATCGCCTCTTCCGCCGAGGCTCGCGCCTTGGCCTGGTTGGTGAAAACGAGCTGGTCCTTCAGCTTTTTTTCCTCGATGTTTCTCTGGATTTCCTCGCTGTACCGGAAATACCTTATTAAAACATATTCGACCATGATCCCCTTGGCATTCAACTCGTTATTTAAAAGCTGTTTTGCCTGTTCCGCTTTTTGTACGCGTAAGGGGCTGTTGAAAAATTCCTCGGTAGTCAATTCTCCCAGGGATTCCTTCAGCTTGGATTCCGCCTTGGGCAGGATGCCGTTATCCTCATAAAGTTTCCCTGGTCCGACGGTGGTAATGGCCTTGTAAGGGTCGGCTATCCTGTACAAAATACTGACGTCCACATCCACGTAAAAACCGTCCGAAGTCTGTATGTGCGCCGCCTTCACCTGGCGTGCATTACTGGAGGCGGATTCCGGGTAGTCATTGAGTTCCAGTACCTGTATGTTACGGGGAAACTTGTGCATTATATTTATGCCGAAAGGCATGAGGAAATGAAAGCCCGTGGTATATTTCTTTTCCTGGATACCGGCATTGATGCCGATATTCACCTGCATGATGCCGTATTCATCCGGTCTTACATAAACGATGAAGGACATGAGAAAAATCAAAACCACGACCGCCAGGATTACGATCATGACAATTCTTTTCTTGGCGGTTGCGCTTAATTTGCCCCATGCTTCTTTTGCATTGAAAGTTTTTGCATCCATAAATCCTCCTTGTCTATAACAAAGTATATGGAAAATTTATCCGGATACCAGTAAGGCGCCTCAAAAAAACAGGGTTTTGGAAGCGCCGGGGATAATGAGCTGTTTTTACCGTCCGGTTTTAATCCGTCTTGCCTGACAGGACTATTTTTTCTTTTACCGTGAACGGGAAAAGGATTAAAACGATGATCCAGAGAAGGATGGCTAATGCAAGATGCATTAAAAGGAACAGCGGGGAAGACAATTCCGTGATTCCGGTTCCCTGGAGAATGGGAACGCCGATCATTAACCCGAACCCAACGGGAAAGGAAAGGAGGATGCCGGCATCGGGATTAACGAGGAATGAAAGCATGATGATCAGAACGGTCAGGCCAAGAAAAAGGAGGGGATTGACGGCCAGGCATGTTACCCAGATCGGAAAGGGAAGGGTGACTGTCTCCTGCGTCAGGATGCCGGCTGTTATCATGTTGGCAAAGAATATAATTAAAGAAGATAGGCAGGATATGATAAAGGCAGGTAAAAACACGGTGAAGGCTTTTCCCGCTATCAGGGCGGCCGGTCGTAAAGGGGTAGCCAGCAGGGTTTCCAATGTACCGTTCGCTTTTTCCCTGGTCAGGAGATTGATGCCGAAAATCCAGATAAAAAATATCAGGGGAAGGAAAGAGGCAAAATAGACGGCATTGCCTGTTACTATGTTCATTATAGATAAAATCGAAAATTCGCCGGGAATGTCTTTGGTCCGGATAACAATATCATTCATGATGAATCCCGTTCCGATGCCTATGCCTATGGTCAGCACGGCAAATATTACGGCAAGCGATTTAAAGGCGATGCTTTCCCATAGTTCCCTGGAATCCCTTGTAAATATGATTAAAAAGCCTTTCATATCAATTCCCGCCCGATAAAATGATTCGTTCCTTGGTCAGCAGAGGTTTGAACGTAAGCATCAGTATACCAAGAACGGCTGTAATGATAAGGTTGATGAGGGCAAAATCCCAGGCAGCCGCGTTGAAAATTTCACGTAAACCCAGGTTTATCATGACGCTTAAAATGCCGGACATAAAAACATTGGCTAAAACCACGCCGGGGATGGGATTGTGCGCCAGGCCGATGAACTGGGTTATCAGGGTTAAAAAAAGGTACATCAGGGATACGGTGATGAAATTGGTGACAATAAGCCATGGTGAAAGGAGAAAGCCCAACCGGGGAATGATAAAAAAGACTTCGATGGAGATCATTGAAAGGGAGGTAAAGAACAGGCTAAGGACCAGGCCCGGTAAAAAAACGGCCAGTCCCCTTGAAACCCAGAGAGGTACGGGACCTGTCGGCGCGGCAAGCAGTGTTTCGTAGATTCTCTGCGTTTTTTCCTTCATCATGGGCCGTGCGGAAAATACATTAAGGTTCAGTCCCAGGGACAGGATACCGGTCGAATACAAAATGAGGCTGAGAATATGCAGTATCCTTCCCGGATCGGGTGCAGGGGAAGACAGCTCCGGGGCAATAAAAAAATGATAGCCAAGCAGGTTTATCAATCCGGCGAAAGCCAGTGTAAAAATCAGGATGGCTATGGTAATGGCCTTTGAACGGAGGCTGTTTTTCAAGTGGATCGAGGTCATAAGGAGTATGCTCTTCATCACGCGCCCTCCCTTTCCCTGAGGATCGCGGAATACATTTCCTCGAGGGACGTTTCTTTTTTCCCAGCCCCCTGGATTTTAACTCCCAGCGAGACAAGATAACTGATGATGTCGGGAACATCGATGCCTTCCTGCGGTGCAAAGATGAGGGATTGTCCCGAACTTTTTTGAAACCCGTAGAGGGTTTCCCCTTTCAGTTTTTCTATAACTCCCTCCGGAACCTTGCCCGATACCTCGACTGAGATCTCGCCCTTGTCCCTGTCTTTCATCAAGGACGACAACTCCCCGTACAGTTTCAATTCACCGCAATCCAGCAGGGCGATGCGGTTGCATATCCGCTGCACCTCGTCCAGGTTATGCGAACTGAACAGGACGGTTTTGCCGCCGTTTTTTACAACGTCCTGTATGAGCTTCCGCATTTCCATCTGACCGGGAGGGTCGATTCCCGACATCGGTTCATCGAGGATGAGGACGGCCGGGTCGTGAACCATGGCCCTGGCAAGGGCCAGCCTCTGGCGCATTCCCTTTGAAAAAATGCCCACCCTGTCGGTCCGGCGGTCATTCAGGTCCACAAGTGAAAGAAGGGATTCAATCCTGTCCGTGTTGTTCCTGATCCCGTAAAGACGGGAATAAAACACCAGGTTCTCAACGGGCGTCATATTATTGTAAAGGCCGTCCGCGTCCAGAACGAAACCTATTTTCATTCTCGCTTCCGGTTTGCTTACATCCTCCCCGAGGACGGATACGGTTCCGGAACTCGCCTTCAGCAGGTCCAGAAGGATCCTTATCGTCGTCGTCTTTCCTGCCCCGTTCGAACCGAGGTACCCGAAGATGTCCCCTTTGTTCACCTCGAAGCTTATCCCCTTGAGTACGGGTGCTTTATTGAATTCTTTTTTTATATTGTCAATGCAGATTACCGGTTCCATAAAAGACTCCTCTTCCTTTCAAATCTCGTTTCCTTTTAATATTTTCTCCATATTGGCCACGTATTCCTCAAACGCCTTTCGTCCCTGTTTACTGGCCCATACCCAGGTTTTCGGGCGGCGGCCCACGAACTCCTTTTTGACGACAATGAGTTTTTCTTTTTCCAGTTTTTGTAAATGGATACTCAAATTCCCGTCACTCAGCGAAAGCAGGTCAGAAAGAAAATTGAAATCAACCTTTGCCCCGTCATTCAGGCTCACCAATGCCGCCATTATCTTCAGGCGGGTGGGCTGGTGGATGACCGGGTTGATGTTTTCCATCGTCCTTTTACTCTTTCTGTGCCATGATAAGGGTCCCGCAGAGAACGAAAACCCCGCCGCCGAAGACGGCGATCAACAGGTACATGATATCCGGGAAAAACAGTTTCGCTATTACCAGGGTGGCGGCTAAAAGCGCGCCGGAAAGCATGCCGTTCCAATGGGTGAATATACCGACAAAGAAATAACACAATGCGGTGGAAAGCACGATCAGGACGACAATCTGGTCCGGGGCATTAATTTGGAACAGAATGACCAGGAGGACATCAAAAGCGACAATCCCGATCGAGACAAGGGCCATCTTTATTCCCATGCCGCCCAGTGCATGCGGTCCCGTTTTACCGTAGAATTTCCTCACCAGTATGATATTGGACGCAATGCCGATAACGTTCAGCCCGATCCAGACATACCGGCTTAAATCCGCGGCGAACTGGGTTACCCCAAACCCGATAAGCCAGATGACTCCCCAGATAAGGAAAAACCACCCCGATTTCCGGGATATTTTTATGCTTGTCCGGCTCATCACGCTTTTAATTTCTTTTAGATTCTGCAAAGTATTTTCGTTACTCATATAACCTCACAAATTACTTTATCCTGTAAAGTAATCTATAGAATTTTGGATGAAAAGTCAAGGGAATAGGTTGAAATAATTTAGAGAAGCCTTAAAAATTTAATTCTTTGAATCTATTATGCCTTTTTTCTAGAGTTGAAAAAAATGAGACCCACAACAAGCAGATACAGCAGAATCGGTATTATCACGAAGAATAAACGTGAATCAATCGATGTTTCCTGGTTAACCAGGTTGATCGCTTCTCCTGTTTTAAGACCGGTAAACGAAATTGTCTTGTTTTTGTTTTCGGTAGGAGTACCCGGGATTCCGGAGTTCTGCTTTTTCATTTTTACAATTTGTTCAACGAATTTTTCAGGTATATACTCAAGGGCAAGAGGTGTCGCGATGAAATACTTCAGTTTTTCGATATTGGGCGCTTCCATTAACGGAACTGCCGCTTCATTCGTGGATGCGCTTTTTGGGTCAGCTGCGGTCAAGTCTGTATTTTCCCTCTGGACGGTAACAGAAGGATATGAGGCAAAAGCCCTGGCTTCCTGTGCATAAAGTGAATCGGCGGTTAATGGGTGAATCTCGGTCGCAGCTATTTTATTTTGTTCGGAATTTAGCCCCGGTTCCTTATCATTCCCCTCCGCACCGCTTACCATGATGGACATCAGGTCTTCGCCGTAATTGCCCATGATGTTCTGCGCTTTTGCCAGGATGGTCATGTTCCCCGTTTCCGCGGGCGTCCACCGGAACAGGTAAGGCTCCTCGTTTATCGTCGCCTCGAGTTCACCGTTTATATAAAATTCCATGCCTTTTAATTCGGTCCCCCTGTCAATAACGTCGGCTGCGACAAGTACTTCCTGTGAAACGTAATAGGTGTCCGCCGGGGATGGCCGGGTTATCCTGATGCCGGGACACATGTTGTTAATCCTGGCGAGCATGAGCCGTATTTCCTCGGCGGATAGCGCGTTTGAATACACCGTCACTTCATCCAGGCATCCGTAAAAGAAATTGCCGTATGACTGGAAAATTCCGTTGCCGCCGATGTTGAAATATCCGGTGGAATCCCCGTAATCGGATGTCGGGTGTTCCAGTGAATGGACGGGTTTGCCGTCGATATAAAGCCTGAGACCCAAACCGTCGCCGCAGGCCGCCAGATGGTGCCATTCATTGAAGGGATACGGGTAATCGTACTCCAGGGCGCCGCCGCCCGCCGTATGGAATAACAACCTGTTGCCCGAGGAAAACCCCAGCTCGACAACCCCGTGCTGCCCCATGAGACCGCGGCGGTCACCGCCGGCCGCCGGCTTAATCCATGCCGCCAGCGTAAACGCGGACAAATGATTCAGCAGCCCCTGTGAAACGGTCACGTAGCTTTGCCCCGTAAAACGGAGGCCCCCGCCTGAGACTGCCGGTACTCGCAATGCCGAAACGATTTTTCCCTGGTTGCCATTGGGAGAGCTGTCCGGGGCAATGTCACCTTCGCCGAAATCAAGGTTCCAGTAACCTAAAAGCGAGTTTTCCTTCTGGAAAACATTGATGATGATCTGTGCCCCGGCATCCAACTCTCCGGAATCGATGGCCCTGGCTCTTACGGTGTAGCTCTTGGGCATCACTCCCTGCCACAGGAACCGGTAGGTGTTTTCCTCCGCTTCGCCCCTGCCCAGGAGAAGATCATTGGCATAGAATTCCACCAGCTTGATGTCGCCGTCATCATCGTACGCATTCACCTCGAGGGGGATATCCAGCGGTCCGTACACCTGCTGTCCGTCGATGGGCTGTATAAAATCAACCATGGGACGGATGTTGCCATTAATGGCGGTGAGTTTTTTCAGGTCCACCTGGCTTAAGTCCGTTGAATAAATCCTGACCTCGTCAATGCACCCTGAAAAAAAGTCGCCGCCTTCCTCGAATATCCCGTCTCCTCCTATGTTGAACGGGTAGGTGGAGTTCCCGTAATTGTCTGTTTGTTTTTCCACTGTCTTTGAAAGGTTCCCGTCAAAATAAAGCGACAGTGAACTGCCGTTGCCGGTGACCGCCACATGGTGCCACTCATCGGGGGGAAAAGGATAGAAGGCATTGATCGTCCCGCCGTTTTTCACCCAGACAAGAACGGCGTTGCCTCCGTTAAAACCGAATTCGAACAGGTCGTTCTGTCCGAAAAATCCTTTTTTAGTGCCGAATTCCGCCGGCTTGATGAAACCCGCGACGGTAAACGAAGCGAGGTTGTTCATAAGGCATTTACCGGTGGTTACGGAAGAAGATCCGTTAAAACGAAAGCATCCATTTTCAACACCGGCTTCGTACGTGATGTTATGGAGCCTGCCGTCATTCCCGTTTCCCGTGGTATCCTCCGCCGTTTCCCCGTATGTTTCATCGAACGCCCAATAGCCGATCTCAAGGGGAACGCTTGACAAGGTGACATGAATCACCGCCTCGGAGGAATCGCCCTTCGTATCTATGGCTTTTACCTTGATTTCATGGGCCCCCGGGGTGACGTTTTTCCAGTAGGATTTATAGGGCATCCTGAAGGAGGATTTAAGCTCGACATTATCCACGAAAAAATCAACCTGCCTTATTCCGTCGGGGTCCTGTGCTTCCGCCTCAATATAGACCTGGACGGAATAGGGCAGCGTTATCCCGTCACCCGGCGCCGTGATCCTGATTTCCGGGGGGGAAATCACTTCGGCACCGAGCCGGTTGAGAAAGCTGATTAATAAAAAAAGTAACAACAAAAAATATTTTTTCTGCATTTATAGAGCGCCGCTTTTTTAAAGTACCCAAAACCAAAAAACATTCAAGAGGGCTGCCCGTCAATGGACAGCCCTCGTAAACGTAAAATGTAAACTTCCGTTATTACACGCCGCCTTTTATTAAAATAATGTAACCGGTGCCGGAGCAGGTGTATGTGGATGTGGTATCGTCATACGCGTAACTGTAGGCATTCGGGCATTTTTGCTTGAAGTAATTGGAATAATTGGTCGGCGGACATGTGGCCGGTGTGTTG
>JAFGKU010000022.1 GCA_016928415.1 Spirochaetales bacterium | reverse complement strand
GCACCACGGGCTGTGAACCGCCAAGGCCTTCCGTACTCATTCTGCCCGTATCAATACCCGCTTCGGCCAGGGCCTGTTTGATTGATTCCGCCCTTTTTTTGGAAAGCGGGAGCAGATCCTCCACCTGTTCCTTTTCCGCTTTTTTAGGGTCAGCCCAATTAATGAGATTGGCATGCCCTTCGATGCGGATATTATATTGTTTGTATTTATTAAAAATTTCAGAGAGCCGTTTGATTGTTCTCAGGTTTTTCTCAAGCTTATCCTTGTCCACGTTCATGTAATCCGCCGTATTGGCCTGGAAAGTGATTGCGGAAATTCTAACCTTCAATTTATCACCGTCCCTTATGACCAGGATATCAACGGGAATCAGGTCCTCGACCTTCGCCGTGTTTCCCACGGTATCGGTCATCGTAAATTCAATCGGGTAATCCTCGGCCGATTGGACGAGTTCCCCTTTGTCTGAAAGCCCGTTCCAGATTATCTTATCCGTCGGGGCATCCTTTCCGGAAAAACCGGTGAAGTGCCTTTTCATGGGGTCCAGGATTTCCATGCCCCACTTTTGAATACCGCTCAATTCCTTGATAACGGGATTTATGGTCAATTCATCATCAAACCCGTCATTGTCGGGAGAGAAAGGTTTGGGGGACAAGTTGAGGGTCAATTGAGGCGGGGTGGTATCGAGAATGAATTCCGTGGTACCGGCTTTCGGCTTGTTTCCCTTATGGTATTCAACCATGAGTTCACCCTTGTAGATACCGTCATCTGCCATTCCCGAATCTTTTTTACCGTCCCAGGTCAAAGATTCCGGAACCGTCGTTTCCCCGGAATATGTCTTCATGATTCCGGATTCCCTGTTTACAAGATCGAATTTCCAGCTTTTAATGCCTTTCTTCAAACCGACATAAAACCTGAACTCCATTGTATCCAGGTATTTGTCATTATTGGGCGAAAACGCTTTCAATTGGGAAGTGGCAAATAGGGATGTAAGCCTCGTGTCGATTTCTATATTTTTAAGTTCCACCTTTTTCGTATTTCCCGCCTTATCCGTGGATTCAAGCACATACCTGTATAAGCCGTCGTCCAGCTTGTTTCCCGTATCGTCCTTACCGTTCCATGAAAAACGGGACGCCCTGTTTTTCCATACGATCTTCTTTACCGACTTGTCGGCGCTGTTGTAGAACGTACCTTCCCAGAGGTCTTCCGTTCCCGTTTCCTGGTTCACTTCCAGCACATCCAGTTCGCCGTCACCGTCCGGAGAGAAAAGCGTGTACGCGGCGTTTATTTCGGCTGTCGGGAATTCCGTATCGATAGTGAATTTTTTTGTTTTGGCAACAGGATTATTGCCATTGGTATACAGGACATTTATTTCCGCCACATATACCCCGTCCGGGACCTGGTCTCCATTGTCCCGGCGGCCGTTCCATTCGTTCTGTTTTGGCGCGGTATTCCCACCCTTGAAGCTTTTTACTGCTTCGCCTTTAGTATTTTTGATGGTGATTTCATACCTTTCTATCCCGGTCGATACCTTCAACTGCGGTACGATGGTAATTTTATCCTTGACCTTGTCATTGTTCGGTGAAAAATAATCGAGGTCGGTAGTGAGAAGCACGGGTGTTTCCGCCGTATTGATTTCAAACGAAACGGGCTGCGATTCCGAAGAATTGCCGGCCCTGTCCGTCGCCGCCAGTACATAGGTATAGGCGCCGTCGGGGCTGAGCATCCCGTCGTTGTTCCTTCCATCCCATTCAATCGAAGCATCGGCCTTTTCATGGAATATGAATGTTTTAACGGCTTTACCCGAAGAATTCCTGATTTCACCCGTCCAAAGGTCTTCCATGCTTGTGGTTTGCGAAAGTTTCACCGTATCCTTGTTCCCGTCGTTATTCGGAGAGAATACCTTCAAATCGGCATTGACGGAAACCGAGGGTCGGGTCAGGTCTACGGTGAACGGGGGTGTCGTGGCTACCGGATTGTTTCCATTGACATATAGAAGCTTCAGTTCACCTGTATAGGTGCCCTCTTTAAGAACGTTTTGTCCGTCATCTTTTCCGTCAAAATCCTCGTACGCTGCAATCTCGGTTGTCCCCTTGATGGTTTTCACCGCTTTGCCCGAAGAATCTTTGATCACAAGGCTCCAGTTTTCTATACCGGTGGTAACAGGAATTTCAAAATTGAATCTTTCCACATCCTTGATGCCGTCACCGTTCGGCGAAAAATCCTTGAGGCCTATATTGATGTTGATGGGCGTTGCCTGCGTATCTATGATGATATTATCTATACTATAGGAAGCGGGGTTCCCTGCCCTGTCCCTGGATGTGAGCTTGAGGCTGTAAACCCCGTCGGGGACCAGGACTCCCTCGGCATTTTTACCCGACCATTCGAATTTACGGGGTGCGGAATTTTCCCATTTAAATTCACTCACCTTTTCACCTTTGCTGTCGAATACCTCGGCCTGCCACAGATCTTCCGTAGAACCTTCGCCGTCAACGGTGATAACGTCCTTGTTCCCGTCACCGTTCGGCGAAAGGATAAGGTAGTCCGCCTTTATTTCGGCTTTCGGCGGCGTTTTATCCACGACAACCGTACCCTGTTCGGATTTTTTCCTGTTGCCGTTATCGTCCCATGATTCTATGTAGTAATGGTACGTTCCATCCTCAACAACGGTACCCGTATCGGAAAGGCCGTCCCATCTCATGGCATCGGGTATTTTGATTCCTTTTTTAACATAGGTGAGCCGGTCAATCAGATTTTCAACGGTAATGTTTTCGGGTCTTTCGTCCTTGTTGACAATGGTCCGCACGGGTTTGCCGGTACTGTCCGCGATCACAAAATCATATCCCTTGACGTATCTTTCATCGGTTATGGTAACGGGAAGCACCAGTTCATCCTGCTCGCCGTCAAGGTTCGGAGAAATATAAAATTCTTTCCCGGTTTCCATTTTTACTTCCGGCGGAGAGGTATCTAGTTTACCGAGGGCAATGTTTATACCGCCGCCGATTCCCCAGACCCCGTTTTGCAGCGGCGTGGCCGCGGCATTCACCTTTACCTCGCTGTTGTTCCATCCGCGCTCCGTTATGTCAAACAAATCTATTTTCTCCTCGAAATTTGTCTTGAACCTGAAATAAAGGCCTATCGTGAGGGGAAGCGAACGCTCCGTCGTATTGTCGGATAACTCCAGCATTTCAAAATTATAGCTTCCCGACAATGCAAAGGTATCAAACAATGAAACCTCGCCGCCTACATTGAAAAGCAAGTTGGTCATCGGATAAAAGGAAGCCGTGATATCGGAGAAAACGGTAAAATTTACGGTTTCGGACTTTATCAATTTAAACGCGACCGCCAAAGCGGGTGAAAACGGTTGAGGGAAGAACCTGGCATTGGCCGTAGGGGCATACCATTTACCCAGGCCCCTTAAAGCCATACCCCAGCGAAAATCCTTCAATATACCCAGGTCGCTTAAAAGATGCATGAAGCCCAGGTCAAGGCCCAGGCTCCAGTCAAAAATGTCCGATTGATAACCCAGGATGGAGGAAAGTCCCGCGCCGACCCAGAAATTCGGGAAAAGGTCCTTGGCAAACGAAGCATGCAGCCCGCACATCGTTCCAAGGTTGGTACCGGGGAACGGCGACGTCAGGTAATTACCATTAAAAGTAAAAACACCCATGTTTGTGGGTAATGTTATTCCCGCGTTGAGGGCAAAACCGTTACCGGGTTCAATCCCGAAACCGGCAAGATAAAGGTAATTCAGGTCAAGCGTTATCCGCTGATTCCCGCCGCTGGCAGCAGGATTCAAAATATCAGCCATGGGGGATTCTATGGATGCGGCATTGATACCGCTTCCCAGAAATAAGGGTGTATATAATTCTTCAACATGTTGCCCAAAAAGATACACGCCATGCAGACAGAGTACGATCAAAACAAATATTTTAAGAATCTTTTTCATCGTCATAATTTACTCCCCTTATGGAAAATATTTTATTTTCTAAACCTACCCCGATTATTATAAAAAATCAAGGTTACTATTCACGATATTTTTTCAGCCTGACTTTTTATTTCACATATTGCCGCCCAATTACAAATCAAGGTCACGGGCAATCCTCAATTTACATTGAGAATTACTCCAGGACCACTTCTCACTGTTGAAATATTTTTAACGTAATGATACCTTCTTTCTCATGAACATAGTATATCCGGATTATAATCATTCGATACTCAATCTCATGGCAACGGTGGCAAAGAGCTTTGACGTCGAAACCTCCCATAAACTGCTGACGGAATTACCGCGGGAGAATTTAAAGAAGGCGAAAAATGTCGTCGTCTTAATACTCGACGGGTTCGGCTACAATTTTATCCAGAGGGCTTACCCCGGCACTCCCAATTTCTTCATGCGGAACAACAGGAGCGTGTTAACATCCGTGTATCCTTCGACAACGACTTCGGCCATTACGAGTCTGCTTACTTTAAAAACACCCCTCGAACACGGATTTCTGGGCTGGTCCCTGTATTTCAAGGAATACTTCAAACTGATTGATTTCCTTCCCAACAAAAACTCGGAAAACGGGGAATCGATGGATGAATGGGATAAGGAATTGTTCGAGGATTTCAGATCGCATAACATTTTTTCACTTATTCGGGAGAGGAATACAGATGTACGGCTGGAAAATTTCGTCCCTTCAACCATCGCCGGGAGTCTTTATACCCGGGCAACCGGTTATCCGGCGCAGGCAACCGGTTATACGACTTATAAAGATCTCTTTAAGAAACTGTTAAAAACGGTGCGGGCCCATTCCTCTGCGAGGAAATTCATTTTTGTCTACTCCATTTTTCCCGATGCGTTCCTCCATCCCAATGGTTTTCAAAAGGGAATGATGAAAAAATTCTTAAAAGATCTGGAAGAACGGCTAAAGGCATTTATTCTCAATGCGGCCAGGACTAAGACAACCCTTATCATAACGGCGGACCATGGTTTGACGGATATGAACCGCTACCATTACGTTTCGCCAGGCACGGATTTATACCGGAGCCTCGTGCTGCCCCTTTTCCCTAAACCCCGGTTTATTTCATTCTTCGTTAAAAATCACAAAAAAAAGGACTTCGAGGAACAGATCAAACAATACAAAGATGAATTCGTGTTTATGAAACGGGATGCCTTTTTCAGGAAAAAACTCCTGGGCGAGGGCGTTCCCTCTTCCCGGATAGATGAATTCATAGGTGATTATGTCGGTATTGCCTGTAAAGACACGGGTATAAAATCGGAATTCAAACATAAAAAAAAGAAAAGGGAACACAAGGCGCATCATTCCGGGCTTACAGAGGACGAAATGCTTGTTCCCCTCATAGTTTTTGAAATTCCCTGATGTCAAGCCTGTTATGCGTCAGTTCAGTCCAGGATGGCCCTGATCCTGTCAACCAGGTCCATGGGCGGGAACGGTTTCTGCAGGAAGGAAATACCGTCAGACAAACTGCCCGTATCCAGGAGGGTATCGTCGGTGTATCCCGATATATAGAGTATCTTGAGATCGGGAAATATATTTTTCAAATTGGCAGCCAGTTCATTGCCGTTCATATAAGGCATGATCACGTCCGTTACAAGCAGATCCGGCTTCAGATCCTTCCTCTCCTTTACCAGGTGCAGGGCATCCGGCCCGGATGCCGCGTCGATGACATTATAACCTTTTTTTATAAGGATCTTGTAAAACATCTTTCTTAAAGAATCATCATCCTCGACAAACAGGATCGTTTCAGAGCCTTCCCTGTTCGAAACCTGCGACTCTTCAGTTTCCTTGCATTCCTGTTCCTCGCCGCACCTGGGCAGATAAATTATAAAGGTAGTGCCTTTTTTTATTTTACTCTGCACTTCAACATGACCGCCGCTCTGTTTGATTATACCGAATACCGTTGACAATCCCAGGCCGACGCCCTTTCCCTGTTCCTTGGTGGTAAAAAACGGTTCAAATATCCTGTGTACCGTTTCCTTGTCCATGCCGCGGCCGTCATCCGAGATTTTCAACATGACGTATTCACCGGCATCCAGGTCGGCGAATTGAAACTCACCCACCTGCGAGTTCGCCGTTTCAACGGAAATGATACCCGTTCCGGAAATGGCGTCCTTGGCATTGACGACCAGGTTCATTATTACCTGTTCAATCTGGCCGGGATCGATACGGGTCAACCAGAGATTTTCTTCGAGCCTGACGTCAAACGTTATATTTTCCCCGATAAGCCTTTCCAGCATTTTTTTCATGTTAATGAACATTTCATTCAAACTCACCACCTTCAGCTGGAGCATCTGCTTCCTGCTGAATGACAACAGCTGGTTGGTAAGGGAGGCTGCCCTTTCCGCGGCGTTCTTTATCTCGAGAAAGGATTCCGAGTAGGTATTGTCCGTATTCTTTCCTTCCGATGACAACTGGCAGTAGCCTAAAATGGTTGTAAGGAGATTGTTGAAATCATGCGCAATGCCTCCGGCAAGCCTGCCCAGGGCTTCCATCTTCTGGGATTGAAGGAGCTGCTCTTCAAGCATCTTGCGCCGCGCTATGTTCCTGATGATCATGAGCCAGCCGAACTGCGCGCCCTTGTCGTCTTCAAGGGGAACCACGGTTTGTTCGGTGGGAAAAACCGTATCGTCTTTGCGTTTCATACGGTATTCGAAATTCTTGAGCGTCTTCTTGAACTGTTTTGCATCCTTGAGCGAAGCGGAGAAATCACTTTCAAGCTCCTCGTTCAGATTCAGTAGTTTAATCCCGTTTTCAACAAATTCGTCATGGGTATACCCGAACATCCTGGCGGCGGCGGGATTCGCCTCCATGATGGCGGGAGATACGGAATCGATTATAAACACGGCATCCGTAAGGCTGTCAAAAACCTTTTTCAGAAGATACTGTGAACTACGCAGTGCTTCCTCGTCCATTTTGTTTTTCGTAATATCCTGAAATACGGCGAGATGCAGCCCTTTAAGTATGTCCATAACGGCCACAAAACTGATAATAATTTCGGTCCCGTCCCTTTTTTTCACTTCGTAATTACCGAATATTTTCCCCTTAACCGTTAATTCATTGAAATCTTTTATAAATTCATCCCTTTCCTTGAGAATCATGTCAAAAATTTTTATTGACAACAATTCGTCCTTTGAATACCCCGACAACTCGCAGGCGGCCGGATTGGCATCCACTATCTCCCATTCATCGTTTACCAGTAAAATGCCATTGAGGGTATAATCGAAAATCGCCTGGAGCCGTTTCTGGGCTTCTTCCAGTTTCAGATCTATTGTTTTTCTTTCCGTAATATCATAAATCAACCCCTGTAATCCGACGGGGTTTCCGGCCTCATCAAAAATATTCTGAACAAACTCATTGACCCACCTGATGGTTCCGTCCATCTTCACGATCCTGTATTCCACCTCGTTTGTGCCGGCTATTCCTTTTTTCAGTTTTTCCAGGCTTGCCTTGAATATGGGATGGTCTTCCGGGTGGACTATATAGTCCCATTTGAGCCTTTTATACAAAAAACTATCCTTGGGGTACCCGGTTATCTGATTTACTTCCCCCTCAAAAATATTGGGTACAAAATCAAAATCACCCTTGAAGATTATTCCCTGGAAATTGTTCAGCAGGGAATGGTATTTTTCGTCGCTTAACCGCAGGGCGTCTTCCATCCTGGATCTCTCGGCGAGTTCCTGCGTGAGGCGTTTGTTGGCCTTATGGAAATTTCTCAGCGTATTTTCGTGGTTCCTGGCATAAATCCAGGATACGAGTGCTACCAGATAGAAAAAGGCTATTGAAAAAATATTGGGGGACATATTGATGGAGCGGGAAATAAGAAAAAGCAGCAATGAATTCAGGACGGCGAGTACGATACTCATGTAAGGCCGAATCAGGATCCCGCCCAGTATAATGGGAAGTATGAGTATAAACTGGCTTCTCCCCGAAACCAGGTAAGACGGCTCATCACTTACCAGAAGCGTACAGGTCAGCGCAATGATGAATAATATGGATGCAAAGTATCCGGATATGAAACGATTAATAAGGTAAATTACGGCCAGGCAAAAAACCAGTATACACACGCTTATAATGGCGCGATAAAACGCCATGTCATGAATGATTGAATTCGTACCGCCAAAAAAATAGAGTACGGTAAAGGTAAGGAGCAGTACGACAACTATGCCCATTATTCCCAGCATGTATATGTTGAGCAGCTTCCTGCGGCGGGCGTCATCATGATCTATGGCATCGATTGTTAAAAAATTCTTTATAAAGCCCATAATACCTGGCAACAGAATAGCATAAATGACGGAAAATGACCAGATATCAACTATGGAAGTTTTTCATGCAAAGCCATCATGTAGTCAAAAATATTTTTCCTAGTCATCTTGATATTATCTGTTAAAATTCTTATTATTTTAGTAAGAAATTTACCGCCCCAGTATATGTAAGGAGGCTTGAAAATGGCTGAAACGATAGTTTTTTCCGTTCCCGATATTTCGTGCAAACATTGTGAGATGGCAATTAAAAACGGCTTGAAGGAGCTTGAAGGTATTCAAAAAACAGACGTGGACCTGGATAAAAAAACCGTTACGGTGGAATACGATCCGGGGAAGGTCGGAATACCCGTCATGAAACAGGCAATCGAAAATCAGGGCTATGATGTAAAATAAAAATCTGCGTCCGGCATGCTGCAGGGCCCGGTGCTTTAAGGCGGAATTCCCGGTTTTAAAACACCGAATAGTACCCAACGTGTTGTATTCTTCGGGGAAACATGCTATTCTGAAACAAGAGGAAGCCTCATGAAAATCAAAGCATTGACCTGCATCATTCTTTTTGTTTTCCTTTTTTCCCTTATTTCCTGCCCCACTCCCGTACCGGGCACTCCCCCGCCGGTATTCAACCAGATCTATACGGTGGACGTGATTTCCAGCAGCATGGAATACACCCTGGATTCAACCGGTTATTCCACGTCGATCGAAAAGGCCGTGTATTGGCCGGACACCGAGAATCCCCAGATGTTCCGCGTCAACATCCTTTTTACCGGTTTTCCCCTTATCCTCATCCTGCGCTGTAACTGGGAAAACGGGGTCTTCGGCATCCAGGGTGACGCGCAGTCCGGCAAGCTGGGCTTTGACGTACGCCACCCATTCTTCGAACACCCGGTCTACCTTCACAATTTTAACACTACATACGATTTTTCCGTGGAAACCACGGAAGACCGGATGCCGTCCGCGCTTTCGTTCACCATGGTCACGCCGCCCAATCTGGCCGCCGTGGATGAAATCAAGTACCCCGAATGGGCGGGAAAGGAAGCGGAGATCTCGAGCCTCCAGTTCAACCTGACGTTTACGCCCGTCGGCGAGATCTGCGTCAATTACACGACAACGGAAAACCTGGATGACCTGCGGCAATGGGACACCTCCTCCATCATCGACAATGTACCCGGGGGAATCGACGTATTCAACAATCCGGAGGAATACCTGGATGACCTGGTTGACTATCTTGTCTCCTCCACCGTAGATCCGGTAAAACGGGTGAAGATCATCCATGACTGGATCGCGGACAATATCTATTACTTCGGCGATTATTACCAGGCGGTGCTGGACGGGCTGCCGCTGCCGAGGGTCCTGAAGGCCCCATGTGAAATCCTGGCCGAAAAAAAGGCGGAATGCGGCGGCCATTCCTGTTTTTTCCGGACGCTTTGCAGGATGGCGGACGTACGCATCGAATATGTCTGGAACTACACCAAATCCGCAGGATACCAGGCCACGGGGGAGCTTGAAAGCCATGTCTGCAATATGATGAAAATCAACGGCCAGGTCTACTACATGGACGTCACGTTCGACAACAACAACTACAACCTCGGGGGCGACCTCACGACCAAGCCGTTCAAGTCAGGTTATCTCTTCATGACGCCGGACTGGTTCAAGTACGTGCACCTTCCCAGGAACCCGATATTCCAGACATGGGTAGCCGCCAATCCCCAGCAGTTTCTCAAGGACGCCAACATGCGCTGGAGGGGAATCACTTCCACCACAAAGGAATTCCACGAACTCGGGTACAGCTTCGCATCACCGGTTCCCGAGGCCATCGTGATCAACGGCAGCGCGGGCACGGTCACCTGTAACGAGAGCGGGGCGGTATATAACCTCTACTCCGCCTCCTACGGCGATGACGGGACACAGCAGAACTACTGGAACTTCATGGAAAAAAGCGGCTCCCAGTACACTCTTAAAATCAGCCCCGACTGGGCCGGGATCGGATACAGCGTCATCGGCTTCTTTGATTCGGAAGAGGTCTGGAACGAGTTATCGCGTGTCCGCTGGAACAGTGTTTCCGCGCCGGTAACCGGGTATCCCCTGTACTTCCGAAAATTCATAGAAAGCGAGGCCCACCTCATCTCCCCCATTGCCAGAACTCTCAAGCGGGGGCAGGAATATTCGTTCCAGATAGAAGTGCCCGTCGCGTACGGGGTCCGGCTGTACAATTATGACGGGACAACATACACGAACCTTGCCAGTTTCACCAATACAAGCGGCACACTCTGGGAAGTGACCCACACGGTGAGCAATCCCGACAGGCTGATGCTCCTCATACGTCTTGAACCGGCTGGAAATTATCTCACGAGTCTGGAATACGCATTGACTGATTGAGGCAAACAAAAAAAATAAAAAACTGCGTCCGGCACGACTCGAACGTGCGGCCTACTGCTTAGAAGGCAGTTGCTCTATCCACCTGAGCTACGGACGCAAACATCGGGATGGCAGGATTTGAACCTGCGATTTTCTGGTCCCAAACCAGACGCCTTAGCCTCTAGGCCACATCCCGGAAGGAAAATAGGATAAAGAAATAACACATTTTCCGGGAATGGTCAAGAGTGATACACAAAACACCAATTCTCATATATAATCCGGGAAAAGATTGAGGAGTCCCAATGAAATTTTCCGAGAGTACATTGGGCCGGATTTTCGTTATCCGGCTTGAAAACGGCGACAGAATGCCATCCTGCATCGAGGAATTCGCACGGGAAAAAAACGTAAAACGTGGTGTCTGTTTCTTCATAGGCGGAATAAAATCGGACAGCACTCTGGTGGTTGGGCCGGAAAGCCAGGAAGAAACGCCGCCCAGGCCCATACACTTC
>JAFGKU010000243.1 GCA_016928415.1 Spirochaetales bacterium | reverse complement strand
GGTGTCTTGCCATGTCGACCGACGGTTCCAAGGTGGGCGTCGGTATCAAGGGCACGACGGGAGGGTATGTTTCCTTCTCGGCCAACTACGGCGCCAACTGGTACCAGAGAACATACACGGGAATGAAGGTCTGGACAGGCATTGCGTCGACGGCCGATGGTTCCAGGTTCTACATCTGCCACGACGATTCCGATAATGACGGTTCGGTCTGGGTATACGAACCGTAACTGGCGTGCCGGGGAATCATTGATCCCTTCTCCATGTAATGGATTTTGACAAAAGGGCTGCCCGATAAACGGGCGGCCCTTTTTGTATCAATTATTCAGTAGAATATAGATAAACCGTTCCATCTGAAACAAACCCTTATTCTATGCAAATATTGTATTAAACAAGGGTTTGTTTGGTAAAGAATACAGCCGAACCCTGGTTCAAAGCCGATTATCCGGGTGTATATTGGCAAGAAATTCCCCGGCCGGCACACAGAGTATGTTATCGATAAGGAGCCTGTCTTTACCGCGGTAAACAAGTACGCAACCGGCTTCGGGGTAGTCCCGGCGGAACTCTTTCAGTGAGCGCAGGTCACGGCTCGATACCTTCCTGGAATTTTTCACTTCTATAGCGGAAAATGCTGAAGGCCCGTAGACAATAAAATCAACTTCCAATCCTCCCCGTGTTCTCCAGTAATAGAGTCTTGAGTCATCTTCCCGGTATCCGCACCAGGCATAAAGATGCTGGGCAACAAGCCCTTCAAGCGCGGCTCCGTCGATTTCGGATACCCTGTCAAGCGGCCCGTGAGGTCTGAGTGTACGGTACACGCCTGTGTCGAAAAAAAAGAATTTGTCGTGGGCAGCCAGGCCCCGTACGGCCCGTTTGGTGAAAACGGGTACGCGGAATGCAAGTAAAAGATCTTCCAGGATGCTGATATATCCTTCGGTCGTTTTTCTATCCACACCGCATTCTCTTGCCATATTACTAACATTAAGCACTGCCGCGTGTGAAAAACTCGCCGTCTCCAGAAACCTCACGAAATTGGAAAAATTCCTCGTCAGTCCCTCCTGCTGCACTTCTTCTTTCAGGTAAAGTGATACGTATGTCCGGAGTGCCTGCCCCGGATTCGGGTGAAAAAGAATAATAGGCAGCAGGCCGATGTTGAGTGTATTCTCGAAATTGAATTTCTCACCTAGTTCCGCTGCCATGAAAGGATGCAGGGATTTCATTATGGCACGGCCGGCTAAAAGATCGGTTCCGGTCCGTTTCAGCTTTCGTGCGCTGGAACCTGTTAAAATAAAGAGTAATTCCTTTCTTTCTTCCATCAACCGGTGCACAACATCCAGAAGTTCCGGCAGTTTTTGTATTTCATCGATGATCACTTTTCGTATTTTTGGTTCCGCATTAATCCTTTCAGTCAGGCGTTCCGGTCTTGCGGCGAGATTCTGGAATACATCCGCATCAAGTAAATCAAACCATAAAGCGTTTTTGACGGTATTTTTAAGCAATGTCGATTTCCCTGTTCCACGTGGACCAAACAGAAAAAAACTTGAATTAGAAAATGTCACCATTCTGGGTATGATAGTTTCCATTTTGTTCCCCATTTTGGAATTTAATATACCATAATGTCGACTTTTTTTTGAAAATTGTCAATATTATTTTCATACTGCCATGAAGATTTCTGGTTTATAGAAAAAGTACGAAAAACAAGTTAATAAATCAGGGCACCACTAAAAACCCCGGTTTTTAGTGGTGCCTATTATTGATTTTGTCCTGTATCAACCCAAATTCTACCTGATTCTGTCTAATTTAAAAAAAATAGAAAGCTTCGCAGCAGTAAACTTGACTTTGATCCGGTGCAAACCTAAACTTTAGACAGTAGGTTGATATACCGGAACCTAATTAACCGGCTATTATGCCGTACTTGAAGGTGGAGGCGACTATGACAGGAAAATCAGTATGGAGAAATTACAGAAAAATTTTCTCCCGGACATCCCGGTTTCCACGGTTTATCCTGGGTGTTTTTTTATTGCTTTTCTGCCTGGTCTGTGCTTTCGCCGAAGACTCCGTCACCCAATACAGGCTTCCTTTCAAGGACAATGACGCCGGGTATTTTTTCGAACATGACGGCACCCTGTACCTGGGGAACCATCCGGAAAGGACAATTTACAGGGTGACAGGGAATAACCGCTGTGAGAAGGTGGAAGACGTTCAGGGATGGTATACGGTCGATGCCTGCCTGTTCGACGGAAGGATCATCTATTGTTCCCGGGAAAGAATTCTGTACAGGGACGGGAAAAAGGTAAAAGCGGTGACGATGAAGGGTTCGGAAAGGTTCTACTCGGTGACAACGGACGGGAAAATTCTTTACCTGCTCGATGCGCGAAAAACCGGCTTTTATATAATGACAGTTGATAAATCGTATAAAATAACAGGGGAGTTTTCCTGCCCATTGAGGAATCCCTGGGATATCACGTTTCATGACGGCTTTCTCTGGATATACGACCAGCGGGACAAATGCGTGCACAGGATGTCCCTGAAATCACATAAACTGACGGCAAGGATATATGCCGAAACGGGGCACAGCTGGTCCCAGGGTATTGTTTTTTTGGGCAACACCCTCTACATCCATGACAGGGCGGAGTCCCGGCTGGTTCCGGTTGTCTGGAAGGAGGAGGGGAACGCCGTTTATTCCGAACCGGCCGTCATCAAGTACCGGTTTATCCAGAAAAGTGAAAACAAGGACGCAAAGGAAGACTGCAGGGCCGAATTCCGGGTGCCCGTACCGGCGGATGCGGCCGGGGCGGTTTTTAAAAGTATTGTATTTGACCCTGAGCCGGACACCTATGAGACGGACGGATTTGGTCAGCAGCTGGCCTATTATGAAAAGGTGACGATTCCGCCGAAGGGGAAGCACATATTGTCCTGCACGGTGGATGTGGCCGTACAGACCATGGAATACAACCTTGATGATGTCCCTTTGAAAGGGCTTGATGTTATACCGGAAACTATACGGAAACTCTACCTGAAAGGGGATTCCTACATTACCACGGACGATCCCGGCATGATAAAGGCGGCCAGGGAAGCCCGTCTTGATGCACAGGGAAGGGAACCGGCAGGTGTGCGCTCTCTCATTGAAAACATCGCGGGATACGTAATGACCCGTATGGAGTATGCGATGGATGATGACTGGGACAGCGCCCCCGATGTGCTTAACAAGAAAACAGGGTCGTGTTCAGAATATTCCTTTGTCTTTTCAACCCTGGCGCGCCTGAACAGGGTTCCGACACGGCTTGCCGGCGGTTTTGAGAGGTCCGGCAGCCTGCACCGGTGGACGGAAGTGTATTTTCCCGGTACCGGATGGGTACCGGTTGATGTAACGAAAATGGACGCTGACGATCCTGAATCTTATGATTATGAGTTCCTATTCGGCAAGCCGGGCGGCCAGGTTGCCTTTTCCCGCATCGGGAATCCCGACGATACGCCGCTTGGCGTGAATTATTACATTTACAGGCGGTTTATGGGTGGTAAAAGGGAGCGGAGCGCTGAGCTTGAAATTTTGTCTTATAAACCGGCCTATGAAGTGACGGAAGTCGCGATTCAGGCGCCGTGAGGCTGGAAAATCAAGTATAATCATATTTAAAACCCTTTTTTTTAGGCCTGTATGTTGACCTGCTTTGTGATTCTCTTTAATATCATGCGAGGGTTTATTCCATATTTTCCGGATTATTTTACCGGTATAAGCCCGACCAATAATATCAGGACGATTTTAGGAGTTTCTTTGTGAATGCTTACATCCGTTCCGTAGGTGCGTATATCCCGGAACAGGTTTGGACGAATGATGATTTGGCCAGGACGCTTGATACATCCGATGAATGGATTTATTCCCACACGGGTATCAAAAACCGGCATATTGCCCCTGACAACGAAACAGCTTCGGACCTTGGGGTAAAGGCTTCGCGGATTGCCATCGAACGCTCAGGATTGGACTTAAAAGAGATTGATATGGTGATTGCGGCCACCGCCACGCCGGATTACCACGGGTTTCCCTCAACGGCATGCATAATCCAGGATAAACTGGGCATTCCTTCCACTGGCGCTTTTGATTTAAGGGCGGCGTGTGCGGGCTTTATTTACAGCCTGGAAGTGGCCAGGAATTTCATTACATCGGGAATGTATAAAAACATCCTTGTTGTGGCCACTGAAATCATGACCCGGGTATTGAACTGGGAGGACAGGAATACAGCTGTTCTTTTCGGCGACGGCGCCGGTGCGATCATTCTCTCGGCGGGAACGGAAGACGATAAAAAAGGTATTTTCCAGTCTTTTTTAGTGTCGGAAGGCAGCGGGGCCGAGTTCCTGAAAATACGGGGGGGCGGCACCAGGTATCCGTATAAACTGTCCGGAATGACAAAAGATGAACTGTATCTCTACATGGACGGCCGGGCAGTTTATAATTTCGCCGTAAGAGCGTTGGTTGATGTTGTTAAAAACTTATGTTCCCGTTCCAGGATCGATATTAACGATATATCCTATATAATTCCCCATCAGGCCAATATCCGGATCATACAGAGCGCTGCAAAAAGATTGAAAATTCCCCTGGAAAAATTTTATTTGAATTTGGAGGAATACGCCAATACTTCGGCGGCCAGCATCCCCATGGCATTGAATGAAATGTGTGAAAAAGGGCTTTTAAAAGGCGGGGAACTGCTTCTCACGGCAGGATTCGGCGGGGGATTGACATATGGCGGGAATCTTTTTTACTGGTAAGTATTCTTACATGAATTTTTTTTATGGTATATATACTTAAGGTTCATTTCAAAATTTTTCCTCTGAAAATACGCTGATTACCGGCACTCAGGACAAAAAAAGAAAAATTCTATTGAAAAAAAAAACTCACATTACTATACTTTATTTATCAGGTAGGAGGAAATTCTATGGCGGTTGACAAAAAGAGTTCAAAAGAGGGCTATATCGAACTGAGATTCGGACCTCGCTGGAAATATATTGCCTGCGCAAGAAGTTTTATTCAAAATTTCCTGGCAATCAGCATAGCTGATCAGACCAGGGCGGACAAAATAGCCATGGCGGCCAGCGAGTTGCTTGAGAATGCTGTAAAATATGCAAGCGGGGATGACACCCATATCCTTGTCAATGTTTACCCCGAGACTGAGAAAATTCGTGTTCAGGTAATAAACAAGGCGTCGGATGAATCCATAAAGGCGCTCAAACAGGTGTACGGGAAGATTTCAGATGAGAATTCTCTGGATGCGTACGTTTCCCAGATGAAGGAAGCCGCTTTAAGGAGTGACGGTAAAAGCCAGCTTGGATTGGCAAGGATCAGGTATGAAACGGGCGGTGACCTGCAAATGGAAATTAAAGATAATGTCGTCAGGGTCATGATAGATATTGGCTGATTTATTAATATTGCTTAAGGAGATATGATAATATGAACAGATTAAAGATTGAACCTGTTGTGGAAGAGAGAATTAAAATATACGTCGATGACAGTCCCCAGGGCGTAAGTATCAGGTTTGTAGGTGATATTGATATGGAGGACCCAAGTATTATCCTGGACCCGCTTTTCGATAAAATTCATGAAGGTGTAATAAAACTCGGCGTCAAGGAAGTTTCCGCTGACTTCAAGGAATTGAATTTCCTGAATTCAAGCGGGATAAAAGGGGTTGCAAAATGGATAATGAAATTATCTGAAGTTGACGATGATAATAAATATGTCATTAAAATTATACATAATAAAGATATAACATGGCAGGTAACAAGTCTTCCAACCTTGACATTTCTCGTTCCCGGGGCAGTGCAGGTGGAATAATTTCCCTATTTCAAATGAATAAACTTTTTATATATGCCAATGTCTCCTTGATTTTATTATTTTGCTTTACATTGTTCTGTATTCTCTTTCCGGGCATTCCTCCAATTATCCGGATAATCATTTTAACACCGGCATTCGGAGGCTTCGGTGTATTGATCTATTTTGCCAACAAGCATTTTAAAGACTTTGAAAAAAGGACTTTCGAGATGGAAAAACAACTGGATGAAAGACGTATCCGGTTGAAAGAGTTGTCGCAGGAGGGAAAATTTCTGGATGACAATAAAAACGGCGATAAAGTGGTATCCGAAAAGGTTGTCGGAAGGTTAAGAAATCTCCTCACCTCCATGCGTTCCACTTGCCAGGGGACACTGTCCGATATCAATACAAGATTGGAGACCCTCGACCTGGAGGGAATTACGGATGAAAAAATAAAGAGCCAGATCTCTTCTACGGAAAGTAATTTCTCCATGATCAGTAACAATATAAAAAAGGCTTTCAATATATCGGATAACCTTGCCAATTCCGCGGAAAAAGCGTTCAAGTCTTCGGAATCGGTGCAGGGAAAAATCAAGCTTGTAACCGATGCCCTGGGAGAAGCGCTGGATTTTTCCAACCACCTCTTCGATCAATCCAAAAAAATCGGGAAAATCCTGGAAATCATGTCGGAAATAGCGGATAAAATACACGTGTTATCCATTAATGCCTCTATAGTATCGGCCCGTGCGGGGGAACAAGGGAAAGCCTTTGAAGTGGTTTCGAGGGAAATTCGCAAGCTGGCGTTTGAAACCGAATCGTCCTTGAAGGATATTGAAGGTGAAATCGTGGCTATAAGGGAAATTGTGGATTCGGTTGTAAAGAAAATCACCTTTGCGAATACCCAGATTCTGCAGGAGCGTAATTCCCTCATCAGTGTTATCGGCTCTCTCCAGGGTATTACGCTGGGTGTGGAAGTCCTCCGTGCCGTGAGCAGGGCGGCAAACGAAAAGACATTACAGCAGGGTGAAATTATATCAACGTTCGTCAATAAATTCATGGAACTGCATAAGCACCTTTCAGATACAATCCGCATACGTGAAAATGTTTTTAACATGATGGATGTTGAAGATGAATTCGAAAAATTGGCAAATATGATAGAAACAAGAAAAGAGGAGTAAGGTCATGAATGATATTTTTTTAATCAGTTATGCCGTTGTCATTCTGTTCGCGGTTTTACCTGCCATAAATATATATAAAAATCCACAGTACGGCAAAAGGGCAAATTACCTGTTCGTCGCCGTGGCCTTCATCGGATTGGTCGGCATTGTTTTAACGGTTATCCGTTTCGTGGGATTCGATGTGTATTTATCCTTACCCATGTTTTTCACCATTTATATTCTTTATTCTGCCTCGTTTTATTATCTGGAATTCTCCATTCACTGCCAGCGCATTGAAAAAAGTTTCCTGATGAGTGATTACAATCAAAAATTGAGATCGTTCATAATTCTCCTTGTATTTCTCTCAATTATAACGGCGGCCACCTATGTGCTGTATTTCATAAAGACGCCATTACTTGTACCCATAGAGCGGGGAATTTTCAAGGACAGGGCACCGTTCGGTTTGTTGTACTTTGTTATCGTGATCGTCTTCACAATCCTGGCTGTCGTCCTCAACCTGAACCTGAATAACAACATTTTCAATCTGCAGAAGGGCGTCATCAGAAAAAAAGAGTACCTTTTTTCATCATTGACGTTCATCATGGTGATTTATTTGTTGATGTTCATTGTATTAAACGGTTTCGGTACAGAGGATACCGGATGGTTTAGTCTTCCCGTAAAGGGCGTGGCCTTTGAGTTTTTCTCTCTTCTCAATATCATTTTCCTGGTCAGGTGTTATTCCGAGTATTATTTCCAGAGGCTCGAGCATCAGGAGAGGACCATAGAAAGACAAAAAGAATCCGTTGAATTGAAGAACGAACTCATCAACAAGGTTTTGAACAGTCCCATCACCGAAGACATCAACATCATCAAGAGCACGGTAAAGGATTCGATTGAGCGGTCCAAAAGAACCCTGGTTGTCAGCGAGTACAGGATCACCGGCACATTCATTCTGAGAAGAATGGGCGATGTGCTGAAAGTGGATTCCGAGGAATTGATTGACGGCTACTGTACGCCTTTGGAGCTCCCGGACCTCAACTTGAAAAAGCATACCAATAAACAGCTTAATGATCTTATCTTGAAGAAGGTTTTTGACCTTTCGAAAATAGAATCGACTCCCGAGGAAGACCTGCGGGACTGGGGCGAACGGATGATAAAGAAAGTCTTTGATCAAAAGGCGGAAGTGATGATCCAGCCCATTCCCAAGGAGTTTGTCGGCATCCAGAGGTTTATCGGGCTGTATCCCATAATCAGCGTAGATAGGCTGGACGGCATCGTGGTGGTCTTTAAAACATCTTTCGAATCGTTGTTCCCGGAAGAGAAAAATGCCATTACAGACCTGGTGGACGACTTGAAGGTTATTTTCTCGATCATTGAGGGCAAGAGAATCCAGTATGACAGGAACAGGCTTCAGAACGAAATGGACAGCGCCCGTAATATCCAGACCTCCATCGTACCGAAAAAAATCGATATCAAGGGGTATGAATGCGCTTGCTTCATGGAGACGGCCACCGAGGTCGGCGGGGACGCGTACGATTATTTTACCACTGATATGGGAAATTATTTCGGGATAGGCGATGTAAGCGGTCACGGATTGCCGGCCGGTGTTACGGCACTCATCCAGCAGTCTTCCTTCCAGACGGCCGTTTTCCTCTCGAAGCTGTTGAACAAGGTATTCGAGCCGTATGAAATATACAATATCGTGAACAAGGTACTGTGCAATCTGAACAACAAGCGGATCGGCAGTGACAAGTTCATGACACAGAATTATTTTTATGAGAAAAACGGTGACGTGAAATTCGCCGGGGCGCACGAGCCGGCCGTAATGTATTTTGAAAAGGAAGAAAGGGTGATTGAAATTGAAGGGTGCGCCAAGCGGACGGCTTTCATGGGCCTTTCGCCATTGATTGACGCCAAGACATCCGCCGGCAATTTCAGAATGGACGAGGGGGATATCCTCGTACTTTATTCGGACGGAATCATCGAAGCCAAGGACCACTATTCGCACCAGTTCGGGATGGAAAAGCTGAAACATATAGTCCTCACAAACAGGCATAAAAGCCCGGAAGACCTTATAGTCTCCATAGTAAGCGAGGTCAAGGAGCACGCCCGGAACGGTGACATGAAAAAACACAATGGAAAGCTGGCGGACGATATCACGCTTTTAGTGTTTAAAAAATTGAGGCCGGGAACATAATAAAACGTTACCAGCTTCAGTCGACACTGTAGAGATGGTTGAGAAGCAGGTCCTGCGTGTATAACACACATTGAACGTATAAATCGCCTCCCTCTTCCGATGCCGTAAGGATATCTGATTTTACCATCAGGTTCGTACTTGAATCCTTCAGGCTGAAACGGGGTGCTTTGTCGTCTGACAGCCATTCGATTGTCAATTCGTAGCGGAAGCCCGCGTCCAGGCTGTCTGCCGCAGCCTTTTCAAGGATGTCAGACCCCGTGTTCCTCAGGAAGCCCGTAATAATTCCTTTGGCCGCCTGCCTGTCCCGGCTCAGGTTATACTTGATGATCATGGGCAATGCCAGCCCGTTCTGGAGCAGCCCGCCCGGATTTATCCCGTATATCCGGTTCAATACATTCCTCTTTTCCAGGGTATTGTCGGGAATCAGGGGTGCCATGTATAAAAGGGAATTGAAAATCCCCTCTTTTTCCCAGAAGGGGTCGAATTCCTTTATTGATTCCATCAGGAGGTCCTTTGAGTGTCTTATTTTTCCTTCTTCCTGAAGGTAATACGCTTTGGCGTGGGCGGCGTATTTTTCTTCGTATTCCCTGGCCAGGTTGAGATACTTCAATGCCACCTGCTCATACGCTTCGTTCGCCCTGTAGAATTGCCAGTACGCGTTAAGGTAATTCTGTTCTTCCATGTACTCCTTGCCGACAAGAATCGAATAATGGGTGAATTTTTGTCTGTGGTAGTAAGCGTTGAGTGAATACCAGGCCGACTTGAGAAGGGAGTCCGCGCTTTCCAGGATTCCCTTTTGGGGGATTACGGATTGTCTCCTGGCCAAACCGTCATATATCCTGGCCATAAGATCATGCAGTTCTTTCCTGTGTGTCAGGACGTTGGTGCCGAAGTAGGCCATCCAGGAGGCGTCCTTCGAGTTCAATACTTCTTCGGCATAACGCAGCGAAAGGTCCAGTGAGCCGAATAACCTGTATAAGATGGCCATGTCCACTTTTATCAATGGAGTGTCGTCCTTGGCATAGCCCTTCTGGAACTCCGCAAGGGCCAGGTCGAAATCCATGCGTGTCTGGTACAGTTCGCCCTTCGATAAATGGCCGGTTGCCCTCTCCTCGTTTTTCAGGGCCTTGTCCGTATAATCAAACGAGGAATTATAGTTATAGAAATTATGTTCCAGGAGGGAGAGATTGTAATACGCAATGGAGGCAAAATAAGTGTCCCTGTATTCTTCCGCTTCCATAATGGACTTCATATAATATTCCTTGGACTTGTTGTAGTTGAACATCCCCGAATAAATGGTGCCCAGGGTCATGAGCAATCCCCTGTCGGCGCTTCCCGGCTCCAGTTGGGCCAGTGTGTCCAGTATAAGTTTTTCCCCTTCCTTGAGTTTATGCGTCTTGAAATACATCCACCCCAGGTCATCTATCGCGTCCACCGTTGAGGAGTATTCTTCCAGCGGGTATTCTTCGATCATTGTCTTGAGGTATTTGATGGCCATGTCTTCCTGGTTTAAAAGCCCGTAGCATTGCTGGATATGGTTCAGGGTATAATAATCATTCGGATCAATTTCGTCGGCGACCAGGTATTCATTCAATGCCCTTTCATAAAATTTTTTATGGTAATACAGGTCGGCCAGTTCAAGGACGATTCTGGCGGAATCGGGGTATTTTTTTTTCGCTTCCGTTAAAATGCGGATGGCATACTCGAAATTCTCCGCGGAAATCGATTTCCGTGCTTCGTTGTAATACCATTCCAGGTTTTTTTCCTGGCCAAAGGAAGCCTGGCTGAACAGGAGGAGTGAGCTGACAATCAGGATAATCGTCTTTTTTTTCAGCATTACCTTTTCCTTTTGAATACATGTACGGGATTGAGGAACCCCAGGACCCTGATAAATATATTCGTATTCCTGTTGAAGGACGTTTTAAATTCCCTGTACCTGGTAATTGAAATTCTGAAGTCGGCAGCCTCGTATTTTTCATCAAAGGCGGCCTTCAGGTATTGTGAGGCCCAGAGCTGTATAGAAATGTTTTTTTCCTTTTCCATGCGGAGGCTGTATTCCATGATGGATTCATACTGCTTTTTAAGCCATCCCAGGCCGTAGAGTTTTGTTTGACTGAATAAAAACAGGTGTTTCGTCTTTTCCCGGATATTCCCTGAAAACACGAACAGGAAAAATCTGTAGTACTTGATGAGGAACAGGAGGAGCAGGTAGGCTGCGGGAAGCGATATAAACCAGTACTTGACCAGGAAGCCCGCCACCTGGCCCATGGCATCGGCAAAATTATTCACCGTAGCATCGAACGGTTGTTCTTCCCTGGTTTCCTCCTCGAATTTATCCTGCATGTCAAGAATTTCATTTATAAGGTTTTTCAATTTATCGCTGAATTCGAATTCGAACGTGAAACTGATGTCTTCACCCGGTGCAATGTTGCTGGATGTGGGATCGAATTCAATCCATCCCATGTCCTTGAAATATACTTCGACCCAGGCATGAGCCTGGTTGGCCTTGATTTCATAGAAGTTGAGAACCTCCCAGTCCGGATTGGCAAAAAAGCCGACGGCCACGCGTGCCGGGATTCCCTGGCTCCGGCAAAGAAGGGCCATTGCAAAGGCAAAATAGGAGCAGTATCCTTTTTTGCTTTCAAAAAGGAAGTGGTGAAGCTGGTCCCCGTCGGCGGCTATGCCCGGTTTCAGGGAGTAGAGGTAATTGCTCTGGAGGTAGTATTCGATAGCGAGTATTTTATCCAGGTGTCCTATCTTGTTTTCGATAATCGTATCCGCCAGTTCCTTTATTTTTTCATCATTACCGTAATCGGTGTACAGGGCATAAAGCTCATCGGACATGGGCGGTATTTCATAACGGGGAAGGTTGGCTTCCGTTACCTGGTTGACCCTGGAAATGACCTTGTAGATCCTGAGAAAGGAGGAAGAGTCCCAGTTTTTCAGCGGGATTATTTCAACGGGGTAATTCATGGCGACCAGCGATGTCGGATCGAAATTCACGAAGAAATATTCCTGCGAGACCGTCTCCCTGCCGGAATATTCGGGATCGGGTAATGCCTGCCGCGCATCGGAGACCACTTCCGGCAGGAAATCTATTTCGGGTTTCGATGTCTTGAAAAAGCCGGCTCCCTTTTTATATTCGGATAGGACAAACCGCCGTAAAAGGATCCTTTTGGCAAGGCCGTTTTTCCTGAAAATTAAAACCAGGTCGTCGTTCAGGCTGATCTCGCTTTCAAGTTTTATATATTTGGAGAAGTCAAACCGGAACAATGTGGATTCCATTAATCCGCCCCTGTTTTTGACTGCTTCCTGGTTGTATTTATCCATGAGGATCAGGTAGAAAATAAAGAGGAATAAAAGGGGAATAATGACCCATATATAAGACAGCATTGATTTGACGGTGCGCTTGCCGGATTTTTCCCTGTGGACCTTTTTTTTACTTTCTTCGTGCCGTTGGCGGCCCATGACAAGCACAATAATCTGGAACAGGATGTACACACCCAGGAATATGCCGAACACGGTGGGATGATAGAGCTGTATGTTGTAATTCGCTTCCGTCCAGAACACGGCCATCAGTATCCATGAATTGAGACCGGCTTCGATATAGACGAATATCGGGTAACGGAGGGCCAGGAAATTGAAGAGCCATACGATGACCGAAGGTATCAATGCGGGGAAGAATTCCCTGTCAAAGTACAGGTAAAGGAAATCGGCTTCATAACTCCCGTCAATCGGTATGATAATGCTGAATATAAAAAAGAAGAATGTCCGTAACAGGATGATTGTGAATACAATCCCGATGACTCCCGCTGAAAACCGGAGTTTCACTTTTTCCATCCAGAGAGCCAGGATTACGGCTACGCAGAAGGAAGCGGAAAGGAAAAGAAGGTTCAGCTCCTCCCTGAAATGCTGGTGGAAATTGAACATGAGAATGTACAGAATCACGTTCCGCATGGCAAACAGTATGATTGCCGTGTAATTTTTACGTATATCGAGGTCAAATGGTCTTAACATTATTTAGACTCCATGGTGCGTTCCTGTAGGTGGCCATTTCCGAAACAAGCAGCCTTTTGTATTTTTTCTCCTCCTGGGGGGAATATACAATCCTGTTTTCGGCATTCGGGGGAACAAAAAACAATTGCCTTAAATTGATTCCCGATTTTCTCCTGACAGGAATAACGTATTCCCGGAAAAAGACCGTAGCCTTTTCCCGGGAATTGGGGATGGCTTTCAGGACACGCGGCAGCATCCTTGATCCGGGAAATGAAAAAACCACCGTATGCATTTTCCTGTTAGGTGGCAGTGGTATCGTTTTACAGTCCTTTATCCATCTTATTTCGGACATGAGAGCAAGAAAATCCGCTGTCTGGCTCTTGGAAAACAGGAACGTGCTTTCACGGCCCAGAATGGATGTATGTACCTGGATGCCATTAATTAAAAACATCAGGGTCATGGCGCTGTAAATTTCCACCAGGCTGTCCAGGTAATCCGGGGTGTTCAAGGCGGGCATGAACGCGGGAACCGATGGGTCGAGCATGAAAAACAGCCTTGATTCGGGAGGCGGGGATTCTTCGCCTTTACGGACAAACAGTTCACCCAGATGCGCGAATATTTTCCAGTTTAATTTACGGAGATCGTCTCCCGGAAAATATTTCTTCACCTCAAGCAGTTCGTCGCTTACCCGTTTTGTTTTTAATATATTATCCGAATTTTCACCCGCCACCTTATACCTGATTTCATCGGCGGGAATGTTCCTGGGATAGACCCGGATATATTCCTCAGCCGAAAGACTCGTCTCGGAATGCGTGAATCCCAGTAAATCAACAAACTCGAAACAGATGGCCTGGCACCTGTACACCCCCCTGTGTTCCGGCATGAAAGGAATGGCAATCGTATTTGGTCCCGGTTTCAGGCAGGCATTCAGTGAAAAAACGGGGCGGTCAGGCCAGCATAAGTCCACCCGGACCCTGGCGGAAAATCCCGGGATGAAAAATGACAGGTACTCGACGGTAATATCACAGACAACCTTGTTGCCGGGGAAAATTCCCTTTACCGGCAGGCTCAGGTTGCAGGCTGCGGGATTCGATATGAAATGTCTGCGGCTCAATGCGCGGAAGAAATGATTGCCTATCAGGGCGTATACACAGAGGGATAAAAAACTTGTACCCCAGAAAAGGCTGGCCAGGTCTGCCCTGAAAATACCGAGTAAGAGAATGGCAAGGGATAATACCAGGAAAAAGAGCCCCCTTAATGTGAGCGGCAGAATTCGCGTTAATAGATGGCGGTTTGGTTTCTTGTCCATTTTTTCCAAGGTACCTAATAATTGATCCTGGACAATGTGTTCAAGGTCATTTCCCGGATCAATGATTCCGGATTAATCCTTATATCCTTTAATTTAATCCTGTGTCCCATGACCAGGGGTGCCAGGTCTATAATGTCCTGGTCGATGACATAACCCCGGTTTTGAATGACCGCGTAGGTTTTGGCGGCCCGGACAAGCATGATGCTGGCCCGCGGCGATGTTCCGAGCTCTATTCCCCTGTGTGTCCGTGTGGACTGGGAGAGCGAGACGGCGGCCTGAATGAGTTTATGGTCGCAGTACACCTGCTGTATAAAATGCTGGAAAGCGAGTATATCATCCTGGCCGCAGATTGGTTTTATGTTCGGCAGGATCCGGGTGGCGGGTTCGTCAATCACTATGTTTTCCTCAACCTCGGCGGAAGGATAACCGATCCGTAATTTCATGATAAAACGGTCAATTTGAGCCACCGGCAATGGATAGGTGCCTTCCGTTTCAACGGGGTTCTGTGTGGCTATGACAAAAAACAATTTATCCATTATATGGGTAACATTCCCGACAGTAACCTGTCTTTCGGCCATTACTTCGAGCAATGCGGACTGTACCTTGGGTGTCGTCCGGTTTATTTCATCCGCCAGTACTATGTTGGCGAAAACCGGGCCCGGCAAAAACGTGAATTTTTTGTGTACGGGATCAAAAACATCCACACCGGTAATATCATATGGCAGCAGGTCGGGTGTGAATTGAATCCGTTTGAAGACAACCGGGTTTTTATTCTTCGACTTGGAAATGAGGTGGGCCAGTGTTTTGGCCATTGTTGTCTTCCCCAGCCCGGGAACATCCTCAATAAGGACATGGCCGCCTGCAACAAGACCTGTAATGAGGAATTCAAGCACCTTTCTTTTACCGCGGATAACCTGTTCCAGCCCATTGAGTATCTTGTTGGTAAAGTCAAAATACCTGGTAACTTCCTTTTGCAGTTTTGTCGGAATAACAGCTGCCTGACCCGCTGTTTTATTCCTGTTTGTTGTCGGATTTTGATTTCGCATATTTAAAGTTTAGAATTTTAGTTAAGAAAAATCAATGGCAAGATTTTGATTTTAAAATACAGGCAAGTTCGGTGACAAGCTGGTCCAGTCTGTTTAAATTATATGGCAGCGTGTAGGCGATCATGCTTCGTACCAGGAATTCATCCTGGTCCATGGACCTTTTTTCATCGTGTTTGAAGCGGGAAATACCCATTTTTTCCTTGAGTGTCGGCAGTAGAAACAGCCTGATCGTTTCAATAAAAAGGCTTATTCTCTCCGTGAATTCCATTATCTGGCTGTTTGAGTAATTGATTCGGGAATCGGTGAAAAAGGAATGATGCAATTCATAAAGTATACCTGTGTCTACCGGGAGGTTTTTTTGTATGAGGCTGAACCATGTGGTGTCAAAGTTGTGGATGAATTCTTCTTTAATGGCCTGTATCAGTATCCGTATTTCTTCCTTTTGATTGAATGTAAAACCAGGTTGGATTTTAGCCTTTTTTAGATGTAATTTTTCTACCATATAACTCCGCCGTATATCCTAAATTTTCGGTGCGGGGGGTATAAACTTAAGTTTATTAAGTAATGGGAATCTTGAAACACTATTGATTTGTCCTGGGCAACCTCTAAAAACCCCTATTTTTAAAGGGTTTTTAGAGGTGCCTTAATTAACTTTTATTGCAAAGCGATTCCCGATGTGTTATGATTTAATTCGTGAAGAGTATACCGGTTTATAAAAGGAAATTTTAATTGGATTTTAACATACTGTATTTTTTCACGGATAAAATCAAGATTTATAAAGATTTTTTTCAGTCCGTAAAGGATAAGGCGCCGTTCAAAGTTGAAATAGTCACGTCAAAATCCTTTTTGGGCGGGAAATTCAGCGATGTACTGAAAAAGGCAAGAAACTATGACTTTTTTATCGCCGTTTATGCAAAGCATTTCCTGGAAATTGAGACTGATGTTAAGAATTACCTGAAAAATCTTGAAATTAATCCTTTTATCAATTTTTTATACCTTTATAAGGATGCCGGGTTTTTTAAGGAGAAATCTGTCATTAATGGGCACAAAAACTCCTTTCTCCTGTATAAATCCGATAATGACGAGGCCCGGGCCATTTCTTTTGTCCTTTATATGATCAATTTATTCAGTAAATCCATATCCACGTTCAGGCTTTCCGATTATATCTATCATTCCTTTAAAACGGTTGTCTATTCCGAAATTCTCCAGAAGAAAAAAAAGGAAATAGAACGGCTGAACGAGGAATTAAAACGGAAGAACATGATCGACGACCTCACCAACCTGTATAACCGGAGTGTCATTTTCAAGCTGCTTGAACGGCAAAAGGAATTGATACTCGATGAAAAAATAGATTTAACCGATAATGATATCATTAATTCTTCCCTTTCTTCCCTGACTGCCCTTGGCGATCATTTTTCCATCATGATGATCGATATAGACCACTTCAAGGATGTTAATGACACGTACGGTCACCTGGTTGGAGATGCGGTATTGAAAACCCTGGGCGCGCTTTTCCAGAAAGAGGGTATACTGAGAGATCAGGATATTGCCGGCCGTTTCGGGGGCGAGGAATTCATCATCATTTTACCCAAAACAAGCGTGGATAATGCCTATGAACCTGCGCAGAGGCTGATGCATGAATTGTCAGAACTGAATTTTTCCGGTGCAAACGGGGAAAAATTCAAAATTACCCTCTCCATCGGCATTTCCGAGTATCATCAGTCGGATAAAACGGGCGAGGATATCATCATCCGCGCGGATAATGCCCTCTACTGGGCAAAGGAGCATGGAAGAAACCAGATAGCCATCTACGAAAGGATTCACGGCAAGCCGAAAAAACGCGGTAAAGCGACCCGGTGATCATGCGCCGTTTTTTCTCAAACGGCTGGTTGACTTTTTCGGCGGATCATGTTATCTTTAATATAGTAAGTGAGCGCTTGCTCAATATCAGGGGCGTTGTGTGGCGAGGAACAATAAGAAGGATCTCATACTCAAAACAGCGATAAATATTCTTACCAGGCAGAATTACCAGAACATGACCACATCTTCCATCGCTAAAAAAGCCAACATTTCGGAAGGTACGATCTATACTTATTTTAAAAACAAACGGGAACTGTTTATCGAGGTTTTAAGGGTAATCAGCGTCCGCCTGAGCGAGGCCGTGGCGGTCGGTATTTCTCCGGAAAAGAATTTAAAGGAGAACCTTCGAAAGCTGGGGGAGAATTTTTTCCAGATGCCGGCGGAATCAACCAACCTGTACAAGATTATTTACAAGGCTTTTTCCGAGGTGGAGGACAGGAAAATCAAGGCCGAATTGGAGCAGGTGTACACACGGGGGCTTCAAAGGATCAGGGAGGTAATACAGGTCAGCCTGAAAAAAGGCAGGCAGGATCTTCCCGAAGAGAAGCTGGGAGTTGTCCTCACCATGCTCTGGGGAATAGGTGATATGGTATGGAAGCGCTCCATGATCAGCGGAAAACATGAACTGAAGGAAAATGAAATCCGCGATATTATTGATATAATCACCCAGTATCTGAACGTTTAAGCAGGTTTCTTTATAAAAGTGTAACGGGCCAGGTGTCTGGTTGTTTATTGAGTGAGCGTTCACTGTTTGAGTGCTGCCCGCTCGGAAAGGATTGAAAAATATGAAAATGTCTGCTGTAAGCGTTTTGGTTTTCGGAATTTACATAATTCTCATAGGGATTTTATTCCTTTTTATTCCCCAGGTGCTTTTCGGGCTCATGGGCATGGTTCTGACCGATTACCTGGTTGCACGGCTTTTAGGTATGCTTTTAATGTTTTTCGGGTATTATTACGTCCGGGCGGCATTGAAGATGGATAAGGATTTTTTCTCCTGGACAACGCATACACGAGCCCTTGCCATCGTGTTTTTAACGGTTTTTTGCCTTGTGGAAAAGGCAAGCCCGCTCATCATTGTGTTTGGAGCGGTGGATTTATTTGGAGCCGCCTGGACCTTTGCGGCGTTAAGAAAAGAAAAAAAGGCCGGGGAGGTATAATATGGTTTTAGTAACCGGAGGGACGGGACATATCGGCAATGTACTGGTCCGAGAACTTGTCGAATCGGGAGAAAGGGTGCGGACCCTGGTGTTGCCGGGAGAAGATATAATGCCGTTGGCCGGGCTGGGCGTGGAAATCCTGGAGGGAAACATCCTGGACAGGGAAACTCTTGATGCCGCCTGTAAGGATGTGGATAGCGTCTATCACCTTGCCGGTATGATTTCAATAAAACCGGGACAGGATGAGCTTCTTCAAAGGGTGAATGTGGAAGGCACCAGGAATGTTGTCCAGGCCTGTCTGGACAACAATGTGAAACGCATGGTTTTCACAAGTTCCATCCACGCATACCAGTATTTATCAAAAAACATGGTCCTGAATGAGGAGGTGCCTTTCTCTCCGGACAGGGCGTTGGGTGAATACGGAAAGTCCAAGGCCAGGGCAACGATGGAGGTTTTTGAAGGAATAAAAAAAGGTCTGGATGCCGTGATCGTATGCCCCGCGGCCGTCATCGGCCCGTATGATTACAGGCCTTCCAAACTGGGACAGCTTTTCATGAAATTCATCATGGGTAAATTCCGCTTTATTCCCGAGGCTTCCTATAACTTTGTCGATGTTCGTGATGTTGCCAGGGGTGCCGTTTTGGCGTGTAAAAACGGGGTATGCGGGGAAAGTTATATCCTCTGCGGCGAGGAACTTACTTTCGGCAGGGTTTTTGCACAGGTTGAAAAACTCATACAAAAAACGTTCCGAAAGGTGTCCGTGCCCATCTGGATGTGCAAGCTGGGGGCTTTTTTCGTGAACCTGTTCAGCAGCCTTTCAAAAAAAGAGCCTTTGTTTACGCAGGAATCGGTAACGGTCCTGGAATCCGGCCAGAAGATGACGTACAGCAAGGCGCAAAAAAAACTCGGTTTTTCTCCCAGGCCCCTGATAGAAACGATCAGGGATACCGTTGCCTGGTTCGGCGGCATGATAAACGGGAAAAGGAAGAAGACCGTGTAAAATGTGTCAACCCGTCATCACTCCAGGTTAATGCCGTCAATTATAATTTTGAATTCCCTGAATTGTTCGGTTTTATAGAGGACTTCAGGATTAAGACCTGCCAGCATTTCCAGGTATTCGGCCCTGTCTTTGAGGGGCGGATGTGTCCTGTAAAGCTCGGCGAGCCTGGTCTCGCCCGCCTTGTCGAGCCTTTCAAAGTAATGCATATAATCGGAGGCATTGATGTTTAAAACTTCCAGCAATTCCACCGCGTATTTATCCGCGTCATATTCGTCTTCCGGCAGGTAGCCGTCGACAAATAACCGTTTTTCTATTTTTTGACAAATTAGGTCCATGTTGTCCGTAATCACCCTGCGTGAACCTGAAAGCAGTTCCTGAAGGGTTTGTACCTGGCCGGGATTAACTTCTACGGTGACTTTGTTCATGGGATGGCGCAGGTTCAAATGTCCCAGCTCGTGGGCCAGTATACCGGCCAGTGTACCGGGATTTTCAATGCGCTTGAGGGTTCCCAGTGTAATAAAGATGTAACCGCCGGGCAGGGCATAGGCGTTTATCCGTTCGGTTGCCAGGATTCCGCACCTGTAGAGGATTTCCTGGCGCTGGGTATAGAGGGCCAGGCTTTGGAGAAATTTATTGAGGTAACTGGTGGCCGTTTCATTGCGCACTATGCCGTATTTTCCAGTTATGTAGGTAACGGCAGCCTTGCCCATTTCAATTTCCCTGGAAGCCGCTTCACGGATTTGCCTGTCTTCTTCGCTGCGCGGATCGGTAGTCAAGCAGGCCATTAATGATCCGATTATGAACAAGAAACAGGTAATTATTTTTTTCATATGCCTATGTTTTCCTCTTCTGCAAATTCCAGAAGCTCATCGTCCCCGTAGGTGAATTTTTCCATCCAGTCAACGGCGTCGAAATTTTCGCTGCCGAAGGATATTACCTTACGGCCCTGAACATCCACTCCCGGTGTTATTCCTGCAGGTAATTCGACTTCGGCTTCCGCGGCAGGTTTTTCCTTCGTTTTATAATCTGCGATGTCCGCCATTACGGTCGGCCGGGCGGATGTAAACAGGGCTGCGACGTATCCTTCTGCATTAATAGAAGGAACTTGCACCTTGATCCATTTTCCCGTTTTTTCGATTACAATTACTTTTGTGTTGTGAGTGAGTGAGGCAACCTTTTCCGCCGCCGGTTTAGACTTTGATAAAAGCGGGCAAACGCGGGCGGAGATATACAGGGTTTCCGGGAAAGCTGCCATGGAAACGGATAAGATCAGGATGATTAACAGGGAACGCCTTATACTCATTTTGTCCTCCTTAATCAAATATAATAAACCTTTGATATTTTTCAACTGTTTTCCGGATTTTATCCCATTTTCCTTTTCAGGTAGGAAAAGAGAAGTGAACAGAAATAGGTAACTGTGATGGCCGTTAATGTGATTGAAATTTCAACTAGCAGGCCAAGGTAACGGAATACGAGCAATGATACCAGAATGAACACCAGGCAATATAAAAAGATAACCGCGTTCTTACCAACGGGGTTTTTTACGAAAAAAGAAACTAGAAGGACCGAAGCAGCACTTAGGATGAGAATCATTATATTGACGTAAGCCGGTAATTCTACAAGGTTATGCCCCATCAGGATGTTGCTGAGGGCCGTTAGGTGAATATAGGAATCGGGAAGCTCCGGCATGACGGAAGTACGGACGGTGTTTTTTAACCGCGCGGCCGTTGTGCCGATTATCACTATTTTATTTTTGAATTCGTCCGGCTGTACGAGCACGCTGTCCATGTCCTTTTTGTCATATTCCCGGCTGGAAGCCATAATGGCGGCGGCGGTGTAAACATTGAATTCATTCAAGTCGTAACAGAAATTGAGCCTGTAACTGCCGTTTTTTGTAAGCGGTATTGATAAGACGCCGTCGTCCTTTTTCCCTGCTTTCAGGGTTTTTCCATTTATCCTGTAACCTGATAATCCGAATCTCGCCTCAAGGGCACGAAGGACTATTCCCGGGTAAAATTTACGCTTGTACTTGAACAGCAGGGGGTCACTTCGGCAAAAACCGTCGGTGTCGTTTTCATGATTTATAGAATGGATTAGAGTAGAAGATGAATTCAACTCGTAAAAGGGAAGAAGGTAGTCATTGTATTTGGTGAAAGCAACATTACTGAGGCTGTCATTGACCTTGATCTCGAAATTCACCTCCGAGGTTAAAGGGAAATCGGGCGTATAAGACCCTTTTGTTTTATGAAATTCCATGCCGTGGCTCAACTTAAAACCGGCCCCGTAATTTATGGTCGCGGCGATTAATATATTGTCCTGCTCGGAAATTTCCTGCTCAGGCCTTTTAGTGTATTTTTCAGGAAAAGCAATGTCAAACAGGACGATGGACGGCTGGCCTGTCATTACGTAATCAATAATGCGATGGGCGATGTAATCTCCCCGCGGCCAGGGCCATTGTCCAATGGTTCGGCCCAATACTTTCAATGAATTTTTATCTATGGCTATAAAAACGATATCCTTTGAAACGGGCAGCTTCCGGTTGAAGCAGGCGGAACGGAGATCAATGAGACGGTTTTCCCAGGAATCGAATAATCCGAATAAGGCGGCTGGAACAAAGAAAGCCGAAATTATTACAAGGAATGAAACGCCAAAAAGAATTTTTCCGTGTTTTATCCAAAAATTTCTGTTCCGAATCACAAGTATTCCTTCTCCGGCCTATAACCCGTTTCATTAAATCCTAGAAGACAGGTCTTTGCTTGTCAAGGATTTTTTATGTCCCGTTTGTCTGGCTCATCAGGTGTTTTCAACATCAATCCTTTCCTGTATACTTGGACCAGCGAATGAGTAAAATTGAAACGCGTATTGCACGTGCAGTCAGCAAGGTAATTTTCAGGCACAATATGATCGAGGAAAACGACAGAATTCTCGTGGCTGTTTCCGGCGGGAAAGATTCCTTGACGCTTCTTCATGACCTTAAAAAAAGGCAGCGGGGATTCCCCGTCCCGTATACGATTCTTGCCTATCATTTAGAAACGGATTTTTGCGGCTGTTGTGCCGGGAGCCGGCTTAAGTCCCTGTTTGAGCAATGGGAAGTGCCCTACAGGATCGACGGGATAGCCGTGCGGCAGAATCTTAAGCCGGGGCAGGAATTGAACTGTTTTTCCTGTTCAACCAGCAGAAGAATCGAACTTCTAAGATTTGCCCGGCAGCACGGCTTCAACAAGATTGCGCTTGGTCATCACCAGGATGATATTATTGAAACCACGCTGTTGAATTTGTTTTACAAGGGCGAGTTTTCATCCATGCTTCCCGTCATCACGTACGACAAGGAGCCGCAGGTCAAGATTATAAGGCCGCTTGCCCTTGTAAGGGAAGAACAGATAGTGGAATTTTCCAGGCAGAAGAATTTTAACGGTGTAGTCTGCACATGCCCGTACGGCCGGCTTTCAAAAAGAAAAAAAATGAAAGGTATTATCCGGCTGTTGTCGCGGGACAATCCGCTTGTGCGGTACAATATCCTGGCCTCCGTGGAGGGGAAAAAGGACAGAAAACGGCGCAGGTTTTAATACCGGACTGCCGGTCAGATACTCTTGATTTTAATGGTAATATCTAATACATTACCGTACATGAGTAAAATAGTTCAGTCCGTCAAATCCGGTATTTCCAGGGCTTTAAGCTATATATCCTATGCGCTTCTGTTTATTGCAACCTTGAGCATTGCCCTTCCGTTAATTTATCTTACTCAAAACCAGGATATCGACAGCCTCAGAATCAATGTGTCGGGCAGACAGCGGATGCTCTCCCAGAAAATGATCAAGGATGTCCTTTTATACCATAATGATAAAATAAGCATGGAAGCGGTCAATACAACGATATCCCTCTTTGACAGTTCTCTTGATGCCCTCATCTATGGCGGGGGAATAAGCGGGCTTACGGACAAAATAACATTGGACCATATCCCGGGGATTGAAGACAAGGCAATCAAAAACCAGTTATTGATGGTGAAAGACATGTGGCAAAAGTACAAGGACCACTTGTTAAGGTACATGCAATTCAGGGACGAGGAGTCCCTCAAATACCTTCTTGACAATAATGACTCTTTCCTCGACGAAATTGATACCTCTGTTTTCATGATCGAGGCGCAGGCCAAACGGCTGAATGTTATTATCCAGATCATGATTATTGTCGGCATAGTGCTGGTTATGGCGGTTATCGGAATCAGCCTGATGAGAAAAAGGACCGAGCTTAAAAAGGCCAGGTATGATCTGAAAGCCCTTGAAAAAATTCTGCCTATCTGTGCAAACTGCAAGAAAATCAGGGTTTCGGATGAAAAGGCGGATGACCCCGCTTCGTGGCTCAGGGTTGAGGATTATTTAAAGGAAAAAAAGGATATGCTTTTTACCCATACCATCTGTCCCGTGTGTGCTTCGACCCTGTACCCTGATTTAATGGATGGGGAAAAAACCGACACGGAAAGCAAGCCGACACCTGAGTAATTTCAGGCTTTTTCAACCTTCATGGCAACCGAATAATCGTAGACTTTAATTTTATTACTTTCCGCCAATGCATCCCTGCACTCCAGTTTAAGGCATAAAAGTTCGGCGGAAATAAAATCACTGAATTTTTCAATGACAGTTTTCATGACGGCATCTTCCGTGCTGTACTGAACGTGAATTCTGTCATTGGCTTCGAGGCCGACATCCTTTCTTAGAACCTGTGCCTTGCGGAGAAATTCCCGCATGATGCCTTCCTGCTGCAGTTCTTCGCTTATCTCCGTATCTACCGACAGCCACCCTTCGGGAAACGCCATGACGGATTTACCGGGGGGATTGACTTCTTCTATTAAAAGATGGTCCTTGCTTATCACGGTATTTTCGCCACCTATGGACAGTTCAAATTTACCTTTCCCCGCTTTAATCTCTTCTATGATTGCCTCAGACCTTTCATTTATCGCCTTGAACAGATCCTGGGCCTGGGATTTGAATTCCGTCCCGATTGTTTTCAAATTGGGTTTCACTTTAATTGTCAGCGGGATTTCTACCTCCGCTTTCAAAAGGGTGATTTTTTTTATGTTTAGATCTTCCTTGATGAGCTTTTCAAACTGCTTTACCGTATTGTGGCCTTCCGGGTCAGCCAGGGCGATGTCGATATTGGCAAGGGGCTGACGGATCTTGATTTTCACCTTTTGCCGGGCCGCCAGTGCGGAGGTGGTGATCTTCATGATGAGGTCCATCCTGTTTATGAGCTCCTGATCGATGTCTTTTTCCTTTTCTGTCGGGTAATCTGAAAGGTGAATGCTTTCCGGAACTCCCTGTATGCCTTTCCTTACCATGTTCTGGTATATGGCATCGGTAATGAAGGGAATCAGCGGGGCAAGAAGATGAATGAGGGTATGAAGACATTCGTATAATGTTTCAAAGGCGAACTGCGTATCACGATCGTCCTTCGTTTTCCAGAACCGCCGCCGGGAATGACGTATATACCAGTTGGACAGGTCGTCGACAAAGGTTTCGATTGAACGGACAACGTTACGTGTATTGAATTTTTCCATACCTTCGCGGCATTCCCTGATTGTCAGCTGCAGCCGTGAAAGAATCCACCTGTCGAAATCGGTTTTTTGTGAAACCGGCTGGAATTCATCAGGCGGGGAATAGTTGCTCATCCGTGCGTAGTTTATATAAAAAGCGTATGAATTCCATAAAGTATTGAAGAATTTTCCCCTTATCTGGCTTAGCCTGTCAAAGCTGAAGTTGAGGTTGAGCGTGATATCATTTTCAAAATATTGCCAGCGCATCAGGTCCGCGCCCATCTTTTCCACCGCATCGTCAAACCAGATGGCATTACCCTTTGACTTGTGCATTTCTTCACCGTTCGCGTCTCTCACCAGGGCATGACCCACGAGGGTTTTGAACGGCGGTATGTTTTCCATCATGGTGCTCATGGCAAGAAGGCTGTAAAACCAGTTTCTGAACTGCCCGGGAAAGCATTCAAGAACGAGGTGTGCGGGAACCCATTTTTCCCAGTATTCCTTATTGCTGTTATAATGAACGGTGGAGTAGGGAACAATACCCGCATCCAGCCAGGGGTTCCCAACATCCGGTATGCGGGAGACAGGTTTGCCGCACTTGGAACACTTGATTTTAATGTAATCAATATGCGGTTTATGGGGGCTGTTTCCGTCGAATTTATCCCAGCCCTCTATGGCCTTTTCCTTTAATTCATCGTACGAACCAATCACTTCAATATTTCCGCAGGCCTTGCATTCCCAGATGGGCAGGGCCAGCCCCCAGTAACGTTTTTTGGAAATCATCCAGTCATGCATATTGGTAAGCCAGTCCAGTTCGAGCTCCCTGCCGAATGACGGTATCCATGTGATTTGTTTGACGATTTCCTTGATCTCTTCACGCCATGAATCCATCGATATATACCATTCATCCACAAGGCGGAACAGCAGTTCGTGCTTGCAGCGCCAGCAATGGGGATACGAGTGCTTGTATTTTTCCTTTGAATAGAGGATGTTCTTTTCACTCAGGTTTCTCACGATGTCAGGGGCCACGGTTGAGGCGTGCTTTCCTTCAAGCCAGTCGAAGCCCTTGATGAAAACCCCTTCTTCATCAATCGGGGCGATGGCATTGAGTTTGAATTCCCTGCCTAAAATGAAGTCCTCGGCACCGCAGCCGGGTGCAATATGCACGATACCGGAACCTTCCTCCTCTGATATTTCATTCCAGGGAATGACTGTATGCCTGTAATTGAGGGAGGATTGAGCGGGTAATTCATCATAAGGTCCCTTATAGGTGAAATTCAAATCCAGGATTTTCTGTCCCTTTAACTCTTCAATCGCCTTCCAGGGATTATCCTTTTTAAGGATAACCTCCGCCTGCTTTTTTATAAGGTAATATATCTCGCCGTTCTGCTCCACCTTCAGGTAATCCATTTCCGGATTGACGGCAATGGCCACATTGGAGGTCAGTGTCCAGGGGGTGGTGGTCCATACGAGAAAGTATTCGTTTTTCCGCTCCTGGATTGCAAACTTGACGACAACGGATGTATGGCTCACTTCATGGTACCCCTCCTGCATTTCGTGCTGGGATATGCCGGTGCCGCATCGGGGACACCAGGGCATGACATCGTGTCCCTTGTATATCAAATTTCTTTCATGGCATTTTTTCAGAAATGACCAGATCGTGTAATTATTTTCATCACTCATCGTAAAATAGGAATTGTCCCATTTCATCCAGTACCCGAGTCGTTTTGACTGTTCGGTAATCCTGTCCGCGAATTTCGTTACACGCTCCTTGCAGGCCTGGACAAATTTTGCCACGCCGAAAGCTTCAATATCCTTTTTCGACTTGAATCCGAATTCCTTCTCCACTTCAACTTCCACCCAGAGCCCCTGGCAGTCAAATCCATTTTGATACCGTTGTTTTTTTCCATGCATTGCATGGTACCGTTGATACGCGTCCTTGAGGGACCTTCCCCAGGCGTGGTGGACACCCATGGGATTGTTGGCTGTAATGGGTCCGTCAATAAAGGACCACCGGTCCCCTTTGTCGTTTTTTTTCAGGAGTTTATTGAAAATATCATTTTCTTCCCAGAATTTGAGTATCTTGTGCTCAAGGTCCACAATGTTGAACCAGGTTTCCACTTTCTCGTACATAAATTTAATCCTTTTTAAGTCAATAGGTTAATTAGTAACTACCCGATGTATGAATGAAATAATTGGATGATAATCTCAGCTACCTGGGAGTAGTACTTGATTTTCATAATTAATCATGATTTGACGGGTTAGTCAACAACTTGACGTTGCCTGTAATGAATTCGGGTAGTTGGGGCAGGCTGATGTCCGTATAAAAAAATAAAGGCTGTCATGAAACCATGACAGCCTTTGCAGGGAAAAAAAACAAAAGGAAGAATTACTCAAAGTCACCGCAGGATATTCCCTTACGGAAATATCGTCGATACACCTTGGTAATAAACAAAATTTGGAATTAAATCTATGAAGTGAGTAATATCCTACCTAATCCCCAAGATTTAATTTCTGTAAACGTTTACAAGGAGCCAATATACCTCAAGCTAACAAAATCCTGTAATCGTTTACTCTTTAAATACTATATCCTGAGTTTTTCTTTTTGTCAAGATTTTTTTTTCTTTCCAGTGTGATTATTCATCAAATTAGCTCGGTTGAAAGTATAAATTTTCATAAAAAAAATTTTAGGTGAGATGACTATTTTAAAGTATATTATATAAAGAGAAGTTTTTTTTGAAAACAAAAAAGTGTGAATGATCAGGAATGGGGATATGAACGGTAAGGTCTTTCGTACATTGTTATTCTTTTCTCAATCATTGCTTGTAATTTTTTTCACAGGCTGTGATAATGGCATGCTTCGAGACCTTGTGGAAGAAAAAGTATCTCCTCCGATTGTAAAAGGTTTTACTATCAATAATAATGATGCCTATACGAACACCCAAATAGTCACCCTTACTTCCGATGCCGAAGATGCTCTTTTTATGCGTTTCAGTAACGATTCAATCACCTGGTCTTCCTGGATGACGTATTCGGCGGTTTATGACAGCCCCGGATGGGATCTGGGTACGGGTGACGGCACCCATTATGTTTATGCCCAATTCAAGGACGAGGGAGAGCATATTTCATCTCTTAATGATTCCATCGATCTTGACACGGCTCCCCCTGCCACTCCCGTCGTTTCCGGTACACCGTTCGTGAATATTCTACGGCCTGCCTGGAACTGGAACAGTATTCCGGACGCCAGCTATTACGAGTGGAGCTGGGATAATGCGACCTGGACGGACAATGGATTATCCACCTCATTCACCCCGGGATTTGATCTCTCCGAGACGAGTTACACGCTTTATGTCAGGGCCATTGATAACGTCGGAAACGTATCGACCCCTTCGGGGTCCTTTACAATTACGGTTGACCTGACGCCGCCTTCAGCCCCCGCTCCCGGCGCCGCATCCCCGACCTCCAATACGAAGCCCACCTGGAGCTGGACTGCCGTTTCGGGCGCCAGCCAGTACCGCTGGAGTTACGACGATTCCACCTGGACCAATATAGGCAATGTCTTTTCCTACACCCCTTCCGTGTCCCTGATCCCGGGTTATAACTGGCTGTACCTCCAGGCGGGTGATGCGGCAGGCAATTGGTCCACAAGCGGTGGCTCGGTGGTTGAAATCACCGTTGCCCCGACAAAAATCTACTGGTCTGAAGGTAGCAAAATCAGGAGGAGCAATATTGACGGCTCTGGAGCAGTTGACTGGTATGTAGGTACTGGAACAATAGGAAAATTTATAGCTGCCGGCTCCCATATCTATTTTGTGGAAAATAACAAGATATATCAAAAAGCCATGTCTGACGGCATGGGATCTACAAAAACTGAGAAATGTTCCAGTGCGGCTACGATTGAGGGTATAGCGGTGGACGGGTTGAATAATTACCTTTATTGGACGGAGGATAATGGCTCCGGGAATCCGGCTAATTGTATTAAGCGATGTAATCTTATTGATGGAAGCGGAGTGACCACGTTAAAAGACGGTCTGGATGAACCTCAAAGTATCTGCTTGAATTTAAGTGCAAACAAATTATATTACGTGGAATGGATGAACCAAGAAATCTGGGAGGTTAATACAGATGGAACTGGACTGTCTGTTTTGCATTCATATTCATGCCGTAGGGCTAATGATCTTAAATTGGACTTGGGTAGGGGAAAGCTTAATTGGCCTGATGTGAATAATAATTTTTTATTGCGGGGGAATGTTGATGGATCAGGTGGTAATTACGAAACCACTGCAAATTGTGGTGATTTTGTTTCGCCAACAGGAATGGCTTTGGACCTTGATGCGGGGTATATGTATTGGATTGAAAATTCCACGAATAAAATCAGGAAGGCCTTGATTGATTCCCCGTTCACCATAATGCCTGACGTTTTAATTCTTACAGCAACACCGGGAGATTTCATCGCATTAGGAAATTGAAATTAATCAGTTGAGAGATTCTATTTTTATATAGGATATAAAGTTAGCTGAATAATCATTTAGCAGTACTGACCAACCATCAACCACGAATGTAAGTGTATTGTCTGTTAAATTTACTGTGGCAGTTTGCATTGATATATAATCATCTGGTAATAATATGTAATCATCGAATAATTTCTGCCCTTCAATAGTAATATTCTGAGGGCCTGCAAAAGAATACTCAGGAATGCCAATGCCTATAGAAACAGAATATTCACCGTTTGGCAGATTAATCTCAAATACATTTTGTCTGCCATAATCATCATATATTACAGATCTTTGGATTGCTGAATATCCGGATTTACTGCTAAAATTATACAGGGCTCTTGAAGGATCATCAATCGCACTGCCGGACCACCCGTATCCCTTTTCCGCATCATACGCTTCCCAGCCCACTTTGAGAAAAGTCTTGCCGTCCACAATAAGCGGATCAGCGGACGGCTCTCCCGCCGGGTTTTGAAAGTTAATGTAGTAGGAAGGCAGGTCAGCGGGGGGCGCGGCGCAGCCCGCAATCAGTAAAACAGCAATGCAAAGGATGTATTTCATAGCCCTTGATTATACCTTGAAATTCACTAAATATCAATTGTTCCTTTTATACCAAAAACAATACAAAATATATAAATAAATTAAGAAAACAAGAGTCAATGTTTGTTAAAGGATTGGAAAGCATGCTATACAGATGGGATATGCCTATAATATGCAAACTAGCTTATCTAAAAGAGTTTTTTACCATCGAACAGGACATCAAAATACAGTAGTGTTTTCTATATATGCCTTTATGCTTTGAGGGCGGAGTGGGAAGTCTGGCGGCATCTGAGCTTGAGATCGCTATTGCGATCCGGGTCCTGTGCGAAGGCAAGCGAAGTAGAGCCGGGCTTCCCGCGCAGCCCGACAAATAGCCCAAAAGGTACATTGTAAAGAACTCACCTGTTTTTAACCTTGCGTAAGAGGGTAAAAAATGATACACTTCTTGTGTAAATCGGCATTCCGTTGCCAGGGGTTAATTGTATAGATAAGGATAAATAATGCAGCTTTCACTGATACTAATAGGCATTTTCTTGGCATTGGCCGTTTACCATTTTCTGATATTCACAGGCCGGCGCAAGGATCTAAGCAACCTCGGTTATGCGGTATTGTGTTTTGTATTTGCCGGTACCGTTTTATACACAAAAATTATATCCCAGACCGCGGTTTATAATATTGATTTAAAGAATTTTTTCAGAGTAGTCATTCCCCTGATTAATGGCATGCTGGTTGCTTTTATCACGTATTCCATCTATGACCTGAGAAAAATAAAAATATACATTTTGTCCTTTGTTATACTGTCAGTCGTACTGGGAAGTATTTTCAGTCCGCTCTATATCATGACCAGGCAGAATATTTTTGTCCAGATCATCGATGTATTTGTTGTTATCTATACCGTTGTTTACACTTTCCTGGTTCTTTACTTAATTTTCAAGGAAAAGCAGTATAAGAAAAGGAAAGTGAAAATAACCCTGATCGGTTTTATCCTTTTCTTACTGGTCATTATCGCCAGGCAGATCGTAAATGTATTGCTGGTTAACCCCGCAGTTTCGGACTTCTTGATGGATTTCGGCTATTTTATGCTTGCCGTGATTTTCGCGTATGCGCTTACGGACAGTTTTAACCGCGAGCACAAGGATTTAATTGAATTAAAAGATACGCTTGAGCAGAAAGTAAAACTGAGAACAGAGGAACTGGAGCAGGCCAATATCCAGAAGACGACCTTTTTTGTAAACCTGGCGCATGAAATTAAAACGCCCCTTACCCTCATTACGAATTATTTTGAAAAATATATTAATGAGCATAAGAATTCCCGTGATCTTGAAATCATCAAAAACAATCTCAACCGTTTGCGTCATGATGTGGTCAATTTCCTCGATATAGAAAAACTGGAAAGAGGCCAAATTTTCTATGATCATAATGAAATAACGGATGTAAGCACGGTTATGGAAATGAAGATAGAAATATTCAGGGAAACGGCCGTGAGAAAACATATTACCATTGATGGAAAAATCGATAAGGAACTGTATACCCGGATAGACCCCTATGCCCTGGACAGGATAATCAATAACCTCATGGACAATGCCATTCGATACACGCCTGAAAACGGCGCCATACAGGTGATTCTGCAGGACGGCAGGGATTCGATTGAATTGACGGTGGAAGACAATGGGGTCGGCATCTCCGGAGAGCAGCAAAAGCATATTTTTGAGCCGTATTACCAGTTGTCGCATGCTAAAAGGAATATACAGGGAATCGGGATGGGCCTGCACATAGTCCATAATATAGTAAGCGAGGTGGACGGCCGGATTGCCATTGACAGTGAAACAGGCAATGGCACCCGGTTCTCCATATTTTTAAACAAGGCAGAGGTCGCGGACTCAAGCGAAATACAAAAGGATATTATACTCTCCAATCCGATCAACAGCTTTAAAAAGGCCGCCCTGAAAAACGGGGAATTCCGGGAGCAGTGCGAAAATATTTTACTCATTGAAGATAATATCGATATGCTTGTTTATTTACAGGATAACTTGAAGGCGGGATACAATGTATTTTGCGCGATGAACGGAAAAGAGGCGCTGCAGAAAATCAGGGTAATTCCCCAACCCCACCTGATTATCTCGGATATAATGATGGATACGATGGATGGATACGAATTTTTCAATGAATTACAGAAACTGGAAAAATTCAAGAATATCCCCTTTATCTTTCTCACCGCCAAAAATTCAAGGGACGAGAAGCTGGAAGGTATCCGCAAGGGCGCCATTGACTATATATTCAAACCGTTTTACATGGATGAATTGAATGCCAAGATAGAAGCTGTTCTCCGGCAGCAAAAGGCGACCGTTCAATCGAGTATTGAAGACATGAAAAAGAAAATTCTTACGGTGCTGGATGAGACAAGTATCAATTCGGGGGGGTATTCAGCCTATATTGCCCAGTGTAAAAAATATAATATTTCCACCAGGGAAAAAGATGTTCTCGACCTGCTTATAAAAGGCCTGGAGAACAAGGAGATAAGCGCCCAGTTGAACGTCTCTCTCAATACCGTTAAAAAACATGTTTTCAATATTTTTAAAAAATGCAGCGTGCAGAACAGGGTGGAAATAGTGAATCTTTTTAACGAAAGATCTTTACAATGATATACCTGGATTGGGCTGCCACGGCCGTCCCCCGGTCCGATTTGATCGGGGAAGCAAACAGGCTTGCGCTTCAGCATTATGGTAATCCCAGTTCCATTCACGCACACGGCATTGTAGCGGAGAATTTAATCCGGAAGGCGAGGGAGGAATTATCCCTTCTTCTGAAATGCAAGCCGTCCGAATTGATTTTTACATCGGGGGGGACGGAGGCGAACAACAAGATCCTGAATTCCGTTTTAAGATTCCTGCAGAATCCCCGGTTCAAATCGAATCCTAAAAAAATTATCGTAACCGGCATTGAGCATCCGTCTGTATATAATCCTGCCCTGAACCTGGCCAGGTATGGTTTTGAAACGGAAATAATAAATCCTGGGAAGAGCGGCATCATTGAGACGAAGAATATTGAGGAAAAACTTACCAACGATACGGTCCTCGTCTCCGCGATGCTGATCAACAATGAAACGGGGGCCATCCAGCCTGTAAAGAAAATTTCCTGTATGATAGCGGCGTATAAAAAAAATTCCGGAAGGAGAACTATATTTCATACGGATGCCGTGCAGGCGTTCGGTAAAGTTCCTTTTCATCCCCACGAACTGGGAGTGGATGCGGCTACCATCAGCGCCCATAAAGTCGGCGGGCCGAAAGGAACGGGTGTTCTGTTTTTACGGGAGAACCTTCTCCCCGAATTCATATATTCCGGGGGTGATCAGGAATTGGGCCGGCGTCCGGGAACGGAAAATGTGGCCGGTATACTGGGAATGCAGCTTGCAGCGTCCGCGCAGGCGGCGTCCAGCCAGGCAGACCATACACGGATTTCGGCCCTGGCTGACCTTGTTTTGGAATCCCTCTCACGTATTGAAGGCAGTATCCTGATCCCTTCCACCCGCATGGAAAAAAGAGATGACTATTCACCGTATATCATCAAGGCGTCTTTTCCGCCCATACCGGGTGAAGTGATAGTGAGGGCGCTCGATGAACAGGGGATCATGATTTCAACCGGTTCCGCCTGTCACGCCAGGTCGGAAAAACGCCTTAGGGTTCTGGAGAACATGGGAATAAAGCGCGAAGCAGCAAAATCATCAATCAGAATTTCCCTGGGGCACAGTACAACCGAGGCGGAAATCAACAGGACGATGCAGGTGCTGGACAGGGTTATTTCCGGTCTCAGGAAAACAATGTAAAACGGCCGTGGTTATAAGGATACTTGACAAAATCGACGGGCGGTGTAGAATGCGAAATCCTGGAGTAAATTAATGGAACAGTTATTTCTCATCCGTTACGGCGAACTGGCCCTGAAGGGTGAAAACAGGGATTTGTTCAAAAAGCGTCTGAAAAACAATATCAAGATCAAGCTGAAAGGACTCAGGACGGAAATTTACGATAAATTATCCCGTCTATATATCAGGTGCGACTGGGCGGACAAGGACAGAATTGCCGAAGTTCTTTCAAATACGTTCGGTATCGTAGGGTATTCGGAAACGTATAAAACCGCCAAAAATATGGACCAGATAGAACAGGCCGTCATCCGGCTCTGTGATAAGGTCAGGGAAACCAATCCGGGAAGCAGATTCCGCATTACGGTTAAAAGAATCGATAAAAATTTTGAATTGAATTCTTATCAGCTGGCAAGCCGCCTGGGTAACCTCATACTTGATCATTGCAGTGGCCTGGAGGTTAACCTGAACAATTATGACTGGGAAATCAGCTGTGAAATCAGGGAAGCTGCGTATATATACGGGCCTAAAATGGCGTCACAGAAGGGCCTGCCCGTGGGAGTCCAGGGACGCGGGCTCCTGCTTCTTTCGGGGGGGATCGATTCGCCTGTTGCCGGTTACCTGATGGCCAAAAGGGGCCTGGCCGTCTCCGTCGTTTATTTTAATACACCGCCCTTTACCTCCGACAAGGCACTCCAGAAGGTGAAGGATTTAAGCCGCGCGCTGTTTAAATTCCTTCCGTCAATGCGGCTGTTCGTCGTTCCCTTCACGCAGACGCAGCTGAAAATCAAGGAAGCGGTCAAGAGAGGGGAAGTGACGCTTGTTAGCCGGGCCTGCATGATGTCCATCGCCAGCCTCCTGGCCGTTAATAACGGTTTCAAGTGTCTCGTTACGGGGGAAAGCCTGGGGCAGGTGGCCAGTCAAACACTTGAAAGCATTCATTTTACCGGGAGCTTTGCCGGTTTGCCGGTTTTCAGGCCGCTGATCGGTCTGGACAAGGAAGAGATAATTACGGTCGCCAAAAGAATAGGGACATATGACATTTCCATCCTTCCTTATGATGATTGCTGCACGGTTTTCGCACCCGTCCATCCGCTTATCAGGCCGGAATTCACCTCCATGCGCGGGATATTTGATTCGATCGGTATTTTGCCTGTTTTGAATGAAGCCGTATCAAAAACGGAGATGGTGGTAATAAAAAAAACTGAACCCGGTTTTTAAGATGCCTTGGCGACAGGCGTATCCTTCGACTCTTGTTTTGTTTCTTTTTTGGCAGATGCATCAACGGTTGTGTCAGTAGATTTATTGTCAGAATTATTGTCAGATTTATCCGGTGTGCTTCTTGATTTTGTTGAAGTATTGGATTTTTTGTTATCCGTCGAGTAAAATCCGCTACCTTTAAAAATTATTCCCAGACCTCCTCCGATAAGCCTTTTAACTTTACCATTACATTTAGGGCAATGGGTAATGGGGTCATCACTAATTTTTTGAAAGAGTTCAAATTTCTCTTTGCAGCTTTTGCATTCATAATCGTAAGTAGGCATGATGTCTCCTCTTTTACCATTGATCAAGTTCAAT
>JAFGKU010000242.1 GCA_016928415.1 Spirochaetales bacterium | reverse complement strand
TTTTTTATAATTCAAATTTGTAATTAATTTTGTCTTATAAATATTATTTTTTTTAATCTACAATTTTTTTTCGTTGATTTTTTAAATTAAAGTAGAAAATGAAATAAAACCAATGTAAATTGTACATGGGAATAGACTTTATTCCGGAATATAATATACTTAAAGTTGAACGTCATTGCAGTGAGCCTAGCAGGAACGCTGTATGACCTTTGATGGATAATTAGAGGAGTAGCCACATGAAAAAAATTATAATGATTTTGATCGTACCATTATTGTTGGCGTGTGTTACCAGCCCGGATCAGAAGGCCGATTCCGATAAAACAGCCGTGAAAAGGGAAATTACGTTGCTTTCAAGGGTAACATCGCTTTTTTCTGACGGCTTTGTGGATACTTACAGAACTTTTACCTATGAGAAAGGTACGAACCTGTTGATAAAGGAGGATCTTTTCTCCGCCGATGATGAACTCCTTGAAACCGTCAAGTATACCTATAACAAACAGCAGTTGGTAAAAAAACAAACGCTCGATGCCGGCCGCAAACTCGTTTCGTTCCATGAATACGGCTATTATCCCTCGGGTCTGCTGCATTCCGAAAAAGTTTTCAATGATGCGGGCAAAGAACAGAATTCCTCTGTTTTCGATTATGACGGGGATGGCAACAGAACGGAGTGGAATGTATACGATGGATTCGGCAGTCTGCTGGCGTCAAGCAGGTATATATATGAGGATGGCAACCGGAAAAAGGTTGAAATGCTTGATGCGGACAGAAACTTGGTTCAATCCATTGAATTTATATACTCGGGAAACAACAAAACCCGGGAAAATTATTACATGGACAACAATGCACTGGAAAAATATATCGTCTTCGATTACGAAGGCGACAGACTTTTGAGGGAAAGCACTTTCGATGCACAAAACGCCCTTATTTTGAAGGTCGAATATGAATATGATAAAACCAATGATCCGTCAAAGATAATTTATTTCGACGGGGACGGGAAGGTTACCGAGATCGTTGAAAGAACGTATGTTACCGCCGTACAGTGAGCAAAGGCGGTTCGGCGGGTGTGTTCCCAGGCATTGCGGTTTGGCAGCCGTTGTAACAAGGGAGGAATATTGAGTGTTTAGAAATAAGATTCTTGTTAAATGTCTTTTTATCATTATTATATCCAGTGTTTCAAGCACGCTGGTTTATCCGGATGAGACTGCTGTCATATGGATAAACATATACAGGAAAGCCGGTTCTTTTTACCAGCAATACAACATACTCCGCCAGATTGTCGAACAAAGAAACAGGGCCTATATTCCCTTCCTTGTCACTGAATTGAAAAACATGGTGTACAAAAGCAACCTGGAGATTAAGGCAAGCAAGGATAATGAGATCAGGAAACAGATAATAGGTCTTATGATCAGGCAGCTGGGCGATTTCAGGGTCAAGCAGACCGCCCATGAGTACTACAAGGTTTTCAAGGAAGCGACCGACCCTTTTTTGAGGGGGGAAGCGGTGGTTGCTCTCGGCAAGGCAGGTATCCGTGATTACGATTACGATATAATTATGACCCTGCGTAATTTGAACCTGTACGGGAAGGACCAGGGTCTTGAAATGGAAGTGATTGTACAGGGGTGTGTCGCGGCCTTAAGACGCCTGCATGACGCCCAGGGGTACGAAGTTGTTTTTTTCGCGGCCGAGGCCGGTTATACCACGGAAACCACCAGGATGGCTGAAAGGGCCCTCCTTGACATGATTGATGACCCCACGCCCATTCTTCAGCGTCTCGTAAAGGAAGACGCCTTATACAGAATCAAATTAATAGCTTTAAAACGGGCCAATGAATCCCAATCAAAGGACGAAGGGAAAATAAAGGTTGCGGTTGAGGCCCTGACACAGGGGGTGTTCAGCAAGGGTTTTTATCCCAAGGATATCGCCTACCTGCGGGAGTTGCGGCTTCTGGCCATGGATACCCTCATCAAGCTGAATGCAAGGGATGAAAAGGCCGTTCCGCTGACAGAACGTCTCCTTCGTACGGAAAAGGACATCAATGAACGGATAACGGGGCTGCAGCTGCTTGGTGTTCTCGGTGGGGAAAAGGCGGGCGAAGTCCTGCTGTCCTACCTGGCGGAACAGAATGACAGGTCTGCCAAGGGTTTTGAGGTGGATGACAAAAGGCTCCTCATCACCGCCATCCGGTCTATCGGCCAGATTGATTACAAAAAAGCCAGGGAAGAACTTCTGCGAGTCCAGTACACTGAACTCCCCCATGATGTGGTAAAGGAAGCCAACAGCGCCCTTAAAGCAATGGGGTTTTAATCAAGGCTCCCCTGGTACTTTACCGGCTTGCCTTTACCAGGTTTTCCACATTAATGCTTATCGCGCCCTGTTCTTCCTCCACTTTTCCCGACAGTATGTACACGCCCGATTGATCCAGGAGGGAATGAAATTTTTTGAAGGATTCGGGGAAAAAAACCGTTTCAAAAATGGAGTAGGGATCTTCGAAACTCACAAAAACCATGGCTTCCCGTGTTTTGGTTGTCACTTCTTTTCCCGTTACAATAAGACCGGCCAGGCTCACGTGTTTGTTCCTGTTTTTGGGTATGTCCCTGGAGGAAATGAGGGATGGTATACCGAGCTTCCTGACCATTGAAACAAGCCGCGGCCGGAAAATCTGTAATGGATGCCTGGAAATGATGAGACCCAATGTCTCCGCCTCGTCCCTGATTTTTATCCTGTCGGGGTAGTCTCCTATAAAGGGAGGAGCAGGGGGGAGCAGGAAGAATTCATCCGGCCTGTTGCATGTGAAAAAGCGCCAGAAGAGCTGGGGACGGGAAAGTCCCTCCGACAGGGAATCGAGGCTGCCGGACCGGATGAGTATACGCATCTCGGGCAGACCCGGCTTCACCCTGTTCAGGAAATCCTGGAGACCCTTGAATGGTTTTTTTTTACGTTTCTCAATAATGCCGTTTAAAAAAGTATGGCTCACATCGGAAAGCTGGCTCAGGCCCACGTTAAGTGTGTCGCCGTCCACCGTGTACCGGTAGCCGCTCTTGTTGACATCCGGCCCCGCAATGGAAAAGCCGAGGCGCCTCACTTCATTGATATAGGTTTGACGGGAATAGAATCCGCCCCTATTGTTGATGACGGAGGCCATGAACTCGAGGGGATAGTAATGTTTCAGGTAGGCCAGCTTATAGGAAACAAGGGCATAGGAAGCGCTGTGCGCCTTGCAGAACGAGTAGCCCTTGAAAGAAAGTATCATGGCCCAGATTTCATTCAATACTTTTTTGTCAACCTGCCTGCCAAGGCCCCCCTGGATGAATTTTTGCCTGTAATTTTCTATCCGGTTTTCCCTGTCCTTTTTGGAGATGATTTTGCGCAGGTCGTCCGCATCTTCGATGGAGAAGCCCGATAAGTCCATGGCCACGCGGGATACATCCTCCTGGTACACGAGGATGCCGAATGTTTCCTTAAGCGTTTCCGCTATAAGCGGGTGAAGCGGTGTATAGGAACCGTTGTGGAGACGTTTCACGAATTCGCGGATATACGCGTTGGCCGCGGGTCTGATTATGGAGCTGGCAATCACGAGGTTTTCATAGTCGCCCGTACGCATTTTTTTCAGGAGCTGCCGTGTGGCCGGTGATTCCACGTAGAAGATACCCAGGGTATCGCCTTTCCTGATCATTTCACGGGTTCCCGGTTCATTGACGGGACTGAAGCTTTTCCAGTCCAGGCCCGCCTTGTGACTCTCGTTTACGAGATTGATCGTGTCCCTGAGAACGGAGAGGGAACGGTTTCCCAGGAGGTCTATTTTTACCAGGCCCGCTTCTTCCGTGGCGTCTTTTTCCCAGGCAATCACCGGATACCCTGTCAGGGAGAGCTGAAGGTGGGTATACCGGGTGATTGGTCCGGGAGTGATGATGACCCCGCCGCAATGGGGGCCGATATAATGGGGAAACCCCTTTATACGTTCCGATATCCGGACAAGGTAGTTCGGTACTTCCTGGAACCGCCTTAACCGGGCCGATTTTATGATCCTGGTGATTTCCTCCTCCGGGATGCCGAGTGCCTTTGCCGGCCGCCGCAATGCGGACCTGTGCCCGAAGGTGATGTGGTTGGCCACCATTCCCGTATGGCCCCGGTATTTTTTGAAGACATATTCAAGCACCTTTTTCCGTTCATCCCAGGGAAAGTCCACATCGATGTCAGGCGGGTCCTTCCTGCCGCGGTTTAAAAAGCGCTCGAAAAAAAGGTTGTATTTCAGGGGATCAACGTGGGTGATGCCCAGAAGGTAGGACACGATGCTGGAGGCGGAGCTCCCCCTGCCGCAGGTCCTGGGGCATTGGTTCACGATATCATGGACAACCAGGAAATAGCCTGAAAAATTTTTTTCACGGATAATGGACAGTTCATAATGGAGGCGGTCTTCTATTTGTCTTGTCAGGGCGACGTACCGTACGCCTACGCCCTCCAGGCAGAGTTTTTCAAGAAGACGGAACGACTCGTCATCCGGAAGTCCCGAGAAAGCGGGGAAGATGTATGATTCAGGGATGATTTCCTCGATCCGCGACTCGTTAACCAGCTTCTGGTTGTTTTTAAGGCTGTCCGGTACGGCCTCGAAATATTGATTCATTTCCCGGCCGGAGGCGGTCCTGCAAAAGGGCTGGATTCTTTCCGCGGAAGGAATTTTACCGAGAGTCGTATTGAGGTCCATGGCCCGCAGTATGTTATAAAGCCGCCTGTCCGTTTCCTCCAGAAAGACGGCGTCGTTGACTGCCAGAAGGGGCAGCCCCGCCCTGCGGGCCCAGCGTACAAGGGAACTGAAATTTTTACCGTAGGTAAGTTTTACATAAAGTCCTTTTTTTGAGTTTTGCATGAGCCTTTCCAGTTGATCCGTGTCTTCGGAGACAAGGCAAAGGCCTTCCCATCCCCTGCAAACGAGGTCCTGGATGGGGTCATAATTTTTTTTCGCAGACGGTTTTATATACGGGGATAACTCATAGAGCTGCCGGGTAATGATGCCGCAGACCCGGTTGAACCCTTTGGCGTTCATGACATATATCGAAAGGAGCGGTTTTTTTGCGTCGGAAAGAACAATGCCGGCCAGGGGTTTCAGACCCTGGAATCGGGCCGACTTTATAAAGCGGATCAGGCCGTAAAAATTATTGATATCCATGAGACCGACCGCTTTATAGCCGCTGGATAAGGCGTACCGGCAGATTTCCTCCGGAGAGAGAATGCCTCTCAAAAGGGAGAAATGGGACCGGAAATGGATGGGATCATAGGGAAAATCCGTTATTTTCATATATACTATACAAAAGTATAGTATGTGGCCAATGATAAGTCAAGCACCCTAACGATGCTTCACTTAAGGCAGCAATATGTAAACCCCCCGAGAAAACAGCTGCATCACAGCTATCTACGTCTAAAATATCGGGATTTTTACTTTGAAAATGAATTTTGAATCAATTATATTTTATTATGGAAGAACCGCCGCCCTTGGCAATGGTGGTTGATAAAGGGATGAGATAAGGAGGACCTATGGAATGGGATGGTGAAGACATGAGGGAATATGACAGGCTGACGGGTGTGGCCATTCCGGGGAATTTCAAATCGTTTCTGATTGACCAGGGAAACGGTGAACTTGTAAAGGCCGAAACTACCGATTTCTCGGTTAAAGGTGTCCGATTATTGATTCCGCTGGCTAATACTAATTTTAATTCGGGAGACGGTGTCATCCTGGTCCCGGAGGACAGGAAATTCAAACTGGTAGGAGAAATTATCCATAGCGTGAAAATTGATGAAAATACATGTTATGCCGGAATAAAGTTTTTAAAAACAAAATCGCTTGACGAGTACCTGATGTGTATTAAAGACCTCAATACCAGGCGTATTGAAGCGTGACCGGGATATAAACAGTTCCTTTTCTGAAGCCGTTAAATCGGGAAATAAACAGATTTTCATTGTAATTTGTAACCTTTACTGGAATTATCTATTTTTAATGTATTATTCTGCTATTCCGGCTTGAAAAATGGAAAGCAAAGTGATACGATGAAGACAAAATCCGTAAATAAATTAAGGAGTCGTCCTTGAAAAAAAATAAGATATTACTGTTCGCATGTCTGGTGTTTCTCTATTTCTGCCTGATATCGGGCGGCGCATTTGCCAAAGATGAATCTATTATAGCCCTTCCCGGGCATGCTCTTGGCGACCAGACCCTGGCCTTGAATCTCGGCTTGTTTATTCCGCTTTTTTTTCAGGATTATTCGGGGCAATACTATCCTGCCAATATGACCCTGGGAGGAACCGGTTCCGTGCAATGGAATGCTTACCTGTCCAGTGACATCAGGATAGGCCTGGAACTGGGGGGCTGCTTCGCGTTCACACCACGGCCGGATACGGTACTTATGATGCCGTTTGTAGCAAAGTTAACGTATGTATTCAATTTTTCCAGGTTCGAGATGCCCGTTTATATAGGTGCGGGCATCAACCTCATGAAGTACAGTGAAAATATCATAAATATGGCTATTCTCGTTAAACCGGGTATCGGTCTTTACTGGCGTTTTGATGCCAATCTATCAGTCGGCCTGAATTGTGTCTGGTGGTGGAATACGGAATTACCGGCAGTAGATAATTCCGGAATGATGGGAAATTTCATGGAAGTAACCCCTTCCCTGTTTTATCATTTCTAGTTTGAAGAGGTTTTGTATGAAGAAAATATCAATAATCCTGTTCCTGGTAATAATATTATTTACAGCGTGTGAACAGGCTGAGCATTCCGTTTTCTGGGCCGTTGCCAATGCCGTGCCGGAGGTTGACAATTCGCTCAATAATTTTCTTACCGTCGTCAGCATGGTTGATGACGGGAGTAATTTCTATCTTGCCGCGGGCAATCAAATTTATTACAGGGTTGTATCCGCCACAGGTGGAGAGCCCTGGAGTACGGTCATTCTTCCTCCTTCGGTGGAAGTTGTAACGGCGATGGAATTCTTTGGTACTAGTTTATATGCCTCTTTTTTATTCCACAATGGTTCGCACGGTTTTTATTATAATTCAACACCGACGCAACCCACCAATACGTGGTTAGCGGCAGGGGGTGGCACGTTCACCGGTAAACAGATTGTCCGCTTGAAAGTATCGGGTGGTAGTATGGCTGTTTCATTCTGTGATTACAACGGCACCAATAACCAGCTTTATTTCACCAATGACGGGACTTCATTTTTTGATTCAACCATTCCGGCGGAAACACATCCTATAACCGATGTGACGAATGCCGGGGCGGTTTTTTGGGCCATTACGCGCTACAAAATTTTCTCGGGGGCCAACAACTCCATGTCGGAATACTCGAATGCGCAGCTGGCAGGCCAGTCATACGGGGGTATTTTTTATTCAACGGGTACCTATTATGTTTCTAATCAGTCAGGTGTAGTCTATTCTTCCCTTGATACGGGAACCTGGACAGCCTCCGCCCAGAAGGTCATCAATCAAAAGGCCGTGTGCTTTACGGAATTCGCCGAAATCGGCGGCAACGTGCTTGTGGGAACGAATAAAGCCGGCTATTACGAGATGCCCGGCGGCGCTGTTGCGGATTTGGGTATTCCACCGAATCTCTCGTTCAGCAAGCTTTCTTATGCATGGGTAATACGGTTTTGTATAGATACAGTTGCGAACCCTGACGTGGCATACATGCTGACCGCCCAGGGAGGGTTGTACAGCAATACATATGATGGCTCCGCATGGGGTGCCGACTGGACGCATGAATAAAAAGGTCTATTTTTGCATGTAATAATAGGGAGGGGAAATGGCATTAAATTTCGTAGAAAAAATAGATGACAGGATAAAAATCAAACGCATTTTAATGAGTGTTTCGGATAAAAGAGGCCTTAAGGAATTCGTACCGGGCCTTCTGCAGTGCAATCCGGATATCCATATTTATTCGACAGGCGGAACATTCAATGCTGTCCGGGAGATATTGGGCGGCCCTTCGGCAAACCTGATACAGGTTTCCGATTACACGGGACAGCCGGAAATGCAGGGCGGCCTTGTGAAAACGCTGGATTTTAAAATTTACCTGGGATTGCTGAGTGAAACCTATAATGATGCCCATGTCAGGGACCTTGCCCGGGCCAAGGCGGTGCCTATCGACATGGTGGTGGTGAATTTGTATCCCTTTACCGAAACAATCGCCAGGAAGGATGCCACACCGGAGCAGGCAAGAGCTAACATTGACATAGGCGGTCCCTGCATGGTTCGTGCTTCCGCCAAGAATTTTCTCCGGGTCGCCTCCGTTACGGATCCGTCCGATTACGGCAGGGTCCTGGAAGAGATGAAGGCGCATGATGCTGGTCTGTCTCTGAAAACGCGTTTCGAACTGGCCAGGAAGGCCTTTAAGCATACGGCGGAGTATGATGCGGCCATTGCGGAATACTTAAGCAAAACCGCCTATGATGATGCGGCGGGCTGTTATACAATTCAAAATTAAAAAAAATCAACGGCTATTTTGAAGTTATCGTATCGGGAATGTGCAGCAGTTCCCTCGGTTTGCTTCCGTTTGCCGGGCCGACAATACCCCGAATTTCCATGTGTTCGACGAGGCGGGCCGCCCTGTTATACCCTATTTTCAACCGCCTTTGCAAAAAGGATGCGGAAATTTTCCCCTTGGCAACGAGTATTTCCAGGGCCTTGTCCATCAGGGGATCGTCTGAACCTTCAATTCTTTTTCCGTCTTCTTCTTCGGCATCCTCATCAAAGAAGATATCTTCATCAATATACTCCGGTTCTCCCAGCGTTTTCACGTAATTCGTTACCTTTTCAACTTCCTCCTCGGACAGGAAAGATCCTTGGATCCTGTCCGGTACCGGGTCCCATGCCGGGCAGAGGAGCATGTCTCCCTTGCCGAGCAGTTTTTCCGCGCCGACCGAATCGATGATAATACGCGAGTCAAACTTGCTTGCCACCATGAACGCTATCCGCGACGGTATGTTGGCCTTGATCAAACCCGTGATGACCTCCACGGAAGGCCTTTGTGTTGCAAGGACCAGGTGTATGCCCACGGCACGCGACATGGCCGCCAGCCTGGCGATCGTTGCTTCCATTTCCTTGCCCGTTGTGGCTATAAGATCGGCAAACTCGTCTATCACGACAACCAGGTAAGGCAAATGGTTGATCGTGAGTTTTTTCGCCTTTGCCTTTTTATTGTACGAACGGATGTCCCTGACACCGACGGCATCAAAAAGTGAATACCGCCTTTCCATTTCATAGATGCAGTATTGAAGGGCCTGGAATGCCCTTTTCGGATCGGTGACGACCGGGGTTAAAAGATGGGGAATGTCATTGTAGAATTTCAATTCCACTATTTTAGGATCGATGAGGAGAATCCTTACGTCCTGCGGTGTACGTTTGTAGAGGATTGAACAGATGATTGAATTGACGCATACGGATTTCCCCGACCCGGTAGCGCCGGCAATCAACAGGTGAGGCGTTTGGACCAGGTCGATAAACCTGGCACCGCCTGTAATGTCCTTGCCGATAACCAGGGGAATTTCATAATCCCTGTCATCCATTTCCTTTTTCAGTATCAGCTCCTTGAAGGATACAATGGCCCGCTTTTTATTGGGAATCTCTATTCCGACCGCGTGTTTGCCGGGAATGGGGGCCACGATACGGACTCTTGATGCGGCGAGCCTGAGCGCTATATTGTCGGCAAGGTTGACAATCCGCGAAAGCTTTACACCCGGCGCGGGGAGAATCTCGAACATCGTAATGACGGGCCCCTTTTGAATACCGGTAACCTCCGCATTAATCTTGAATTCTTCCAGCGTTTCCATCAGGACGGTGCCGGCCTTTTTGGTTTCCTGGTCCACGGTCCAGTAATCCGGTTTCTCATAATCATCGAGAATCCCTTCCACGGGAATGAAATTGGTTCCCAGTTTTTTCATTTCCGCGAATTTTTTATCCATCATGGATTGCTTGACGGGCACCAGTTCCTGGCCGTTTTCCCTGTTTTCCGATTTCATCTGGTCCAGCAGGTGTTGCAGTTTCAGTTCATTTTCCGAAACGGGCATTACTTCTTCAATAGTATCTTCAATAGTGTCTTCAATAATTTCCGCATCAACTGCCTGGTCTTTTTTTACTTTATTCCGCACCTTGCCGGTCTCTATTAATTTCTTTTCAGCCTGTCCCGCATCTTCAATCAGGTTCTTTTCTTTCAGTGGAGGTATTACCTTTATTTTTATTTTCTTGTTTCCAGGTGCTTTTCCCTTATTTTTTTCCAGCTTAAAGAGTTCAACTTCTTTTCCTTCAGGAATTTCCTGCAGTCCGCTTTTGTCCCGGTTTATCCGGTTCAGGTTCAGTATGAATTCCCTTTTGGGATTCACCGTGTCCATATCGTGAAGTACGCGGTTTGAGGCATTTTCCTTCTGTCTTGTTTTTACCTTGAATACCCCGGCCCTGCGTGCTGAATAGGTATAAAAAATTAATTCTATCAATAAAAGGGCGGTAAAGAGAATGATGCCCATCATCCTTCCGATGGAGACATCTATAAGGGCCGTGACCGGTGAGACAACCATTACCGAAGGAGTAATAAGGTTCAAGATGACGGAAAAAGTGAGGAAGGGAATGATGGACAGCATTAAAAAAACGATTTTTCTGAATTGAAAAGGTCTGGCTACCACCAGATACGAACAGGTAAAAAAATAGGCCGGAACGTAAATAGCGGCAAAGGAAAACGCCTGGAAAAGCAATGAGCCCGGATTAACCAGTATGGCCAAAATCAGTGAATACGGCGCCCCATTGTTGAGAATATGCAGTAAAAGGGACAATGACGTGAAAAATCCCAGGATGAAGAGAAATATTGATAAAAATATTGAGAATGACGATTTCTTTTCGTCCAAAACAGCTCCTTATGTCTAAATTATTTATCGGAAGAAGGAGTATACCACATAAACAGGATTGTTCAAACCAATGGTACTATTTATATTATTCCGTCTTTTATCTGTATTTTAAAGGATGGTTATGATAGGATAGGATAGAAGGCATTATGACAGACTTGAAAATATATTACCTTATTAAAAATTTCCTGAATGATAATCCGGGCAAATTCCAGCTGGATCAATTTGTGAATTGGGCCGATGTGAATGGCTCTCCCTTCAGATATGAAGAGGACGTAGACCGTGCCGTCCTGTTTTTCCTTAAGGAAGGATACCTGACAAAGGATTTCGTTTCTTTCGTGAGTCAGGCAGAATGTTTCAGGGGCATGGAAATTGGGGCAGCCCTTACCCCGTTTGAAAGGGATAACGGTTTTTTGATTCCCGGCCACCGCTTTCTGCCGTTTCATGAAATGCCGTCAAAACCATGGACCATGGTCCTGCTTGGTCCGGACGGAAAGGAGATTCCCAAAAAGAAGGCAATATTATCCCTGGAAACCCTCCCCCTTTACCTGCGTTTTTTCGGACCGGACAGCCTGTTTGCCTATCTGTATTCGGACTCGGATAACCCGGATGACGAAATAGAGCTTAAAGACGGAAGTGCCGACGTGGAAACCACAGTGTTCGATCTTTCCTCCTTCCTGAAAGATACGGCCTTTTCCGGGGAGGACACCCTTATCCTTTCTGCCGTTGAACCGGAAAAAAAGGTGTTCGAAATAAGGAAAAAAGCATCTTCCGATCAGCCTGATAAGAAGGTAATAAACGCCTTTGTACGGAAACTGGACAAGGCGTTTGAACAGGTTTTCAAATTATTCGGCCCTGTTCTTACCATGCCCCAACAGATTGCCCATGCCCTGTACTTCACCGGGCCGGCAATATACCTCAAACCTGCTTTGCATCTCGGCGGTTATATAAACCTCTCCAGACAGGTTCTATTTCTCCCCCTGGAACAATCGGAAATTCTCTGGAGTCAAAAAGTTGCGGGACCATTCGATAAAAATTTTGAATGCGGTCTCCTGGATAAATACCTGTCTTTGCTGGATATTTCTCTCTCCGAATCCGAAATTGAAGCTTTTATGCGGGATGAGCTTTTTACCCGGAATAACAGTTTTGAAAATGTAAAAGACCGCTGCTTCAGGGGAAGGGCCCTCCGGATCGAAAACAAGGAGTTTAAAGATGAATTTTATGCGATGCTGAAGGAGCTTTGGGAGGAAACACAGAAGCATTATAATTATTTTTCTGATCAAAACCGGGGACGGCTTCGTTCCCAGCTGCTCCGTTTGCTTGATGAACAAATCAATTTCATCAGATCGCTCGATGCCCGTAAAATCAATACGGACAGTCTGCCGGAGGATTTTTATGAATTGGGCCATATCGGTACGCTCATCGCGCAGTCCTTGAAGGCCTTGAACAATGAAGAAGTAGTGACAGCACGGAATGAACGTATTATGTCGGACAGCATCGTTCAATTAAGCGGCATCATGTCGTCATTAATCAATAATATTGAATTATCCCTCACGCCGGCCAGCCAGAGGGGAAAGCTTAAAATAGTAAAGCCGGAAAAGAAAGACAATTAGAGTATCCCGTTTACTTGAACAGGATATCCCATTCCGTACCGGACGGCGTATCCTGTACCAGGATGTTTTTATCAGCCAGTTCATCGCGTATTTTATCCGAAAGGGTAAAATCTTTCGCTTTTCGCGCATCCGATCTTTTATTGATAAGATCGGTGATTTCTTTCTCGTCAATCCCGTTGTTTTTCAGGTAAAGGGTTCTGAAAGATTTGAGAAATGCCTCCGGTTCATCGTTTAAAATATTCAATACGGAAGTTACCTTTAACAGACCGGTTTTAAAATTATTCAGGCTGTGTATTTTCCGGCCCGGTTTTATGCTTTTATCATCCAGAAATTCATTGATTTGGGAGAATGTTTCTGACAGGAAAGCTATCACCTTTGCCGTGCTGAAATCGTCATCCATCGCGGCCCTGAATTCTTTCTCCATTGAAGTATTAAGGTCTTTCAGCAGGTCTTCCGAATCCGTTTCCTTTACGCTACTGCATAATTGACTGATTTTCGAAAGGGTCCTGTAAAAGTAATGCACCCGTTTTGACGCCGTTGTCAGGTTTGATTCCATGAAATCGATGTTGGAACCGTAATGGCAGGAGAGGATCATAAACCGGATCACGTCAGTCGGAGCCTTTTCAGCGGCCCTGGTGATAGTATAAAAATTGCCGAGGCTTTTACTCATTTTCTGCCTGTTGACCATGATAAGGCCATTATGAATCCAGAACCTGGAAAACGGTTTGTCATGAAGCGCTTCGCTCTGGGCAATCTCGTTCTCGTGGTGCGGGAAAACAAGATCCATTCCGCCGCCGTGGATGTCCAGTGTTTCACCCAGGTATTTTTTTGCCATCACGGAGCATTCTATATGCCAGCCCGGCCTGCCCTTACCCCAGGGGGAATCCCAGCTCGGTTCACCCGGCTTTACCCCTTTCCATAAAGCGAAATCGCCCGGATTTTTTTTGGCGCCGGTGTCTTCATTTATCAATTCATCGATTTTCCTCTTCGAGAGTTTGCCGTATTCCTTGAATGTGCTTATATCAAAGAGGACGTCCCCTCCGGCCTGGTAAGCGTGCCCCTTGCTTATCAACCCCTCGATAAAACTGATAATATCCGGAATATGGTTGGATACCCTTGGTTCATGGGTAGCCGGCCGAATTTTCAGCAATGCCATGTCTTCCTGTGACCGTTTTATAAAGTGACTGGATATTTCCAGGGCATCCTTTCCCGTTTCGTTCGCCTTCTTGATAATTTTGTCGTCGATGTCTGTAAAATTGCGGACGTAAGTCACCTCGTATCCCGAGTATTCAAGGTAATTCCTGATGACGTCGAAGATAATGGCCTGGCTTGCATGTCCTATGTGGGATTCGTCATAGACGGTCACACCGCAGGCATACATTTTAACCTTGCCTGGTGTCAGGGTTGTGAATTCTTCCTTTTTTTTGGTAAGCGTATTGTATATTTGCAAAGCCACTGCATTCCTCCGGGTTTTAAACTATTTTATGAATCCCCTGGCCACAAGAAGCTCGGCGTTTAATATACCCCCGCCGGCCGCACCGCGTATGGTGTTGTGGCTTAGCGCCACGAATTTGATATCAAATATATGGTCCTCATGCAGCCGTCCGACGGTTATGGCCATACCCTTTTCATTGTTCCTGTCCTTTTTCGGCTGTGGCCGGTTCTCGTTTTCCATGTAAATGATGGGCGCCGCCGGTGCAAAGGGGAGGTTAAGTTCCTGGGGAACGCTTTTAAAGCTTTTCCATATTGCTTTTATTTTGTCTATGGACGGTACCTTGTTCTTGAATTTCAATGAAACGCACGCCATGTGGCCGTCCGTTACGGGAACGCGTGTGCAGGTGGCGCTGATTTTTATACCGGAATAGTTTTCGATTCCTGAGCTGCCTGCTTTCCCGAGAATTTTTAACGGTTCCTCTTCCGATTTTTTCTCCTCACCCCCTATGTACGGTACGATATTGTCTATCATATCAAGGGAAGGAACCCCCGGATAGCCGGCTCCTGAAATGGCCTGCAGCGTGGTTATAATGCAGCTTTCCACGTCATATCCCGCTTTCATGAGGGCATAGACGGGGGTCATGTAGCTTTGGAGCGAGCAGTTCGGTTTTACCGCAACAAAACCGCCATTTGTGATTCCCCTGTTTTTTTGTTGTACGGGGATGATGTTTATATGGTCATGGTTGATTTCAGGAATCAGCATGGGCACATCCGCGGTCCATCTGTTGGCCGAACTGTTGCTTACAACGGGGATTCCCCGTTCAGCGTATTTAAATTCAACGTTTCGTGTGTCTTCTTTGTTGGGAAGATCCATGGCGGAAAAGACAAATTTCACTTCCTTATTTATTTTATCAATATCGGAAACGTCCCTGACGACAAGGTCACTCAAAACTTCGGGAATCATTATGGGTTGGGCCCATTTATCCTTTACGGCTTCACTGTATTTTTTACCCTTTGATCTGGGAGAGGCCGCAACATCGATAATTTCAAACCATGGATGGTCCTGAAGCAGGCGTATATAATTTTGACCGACAATACCGGTTGCCCCGAGTATGCCTATTTTGATTTTTTGCATAGACTGCACCTTTCCTCATTTAACAGGAGCCTTTAAAAACCTCAATAAATTACTCAGGATTAATTTAACAGATGCCCCTTTAAGAGATATATCATACTGTCT
>JAFGKU010000241.1 GCA_016928415.1 Spirochaetales bacterium | reverse complement strand
TTTTGTATTATTTCTGGGGTAAACTGATTTTTATCCAATCCCTAAGTCATTGTTCTATTTGGATTTAGGGGACAGCGGGAATTACTCCTGTTTTAGGTTCTGGGCTAAAGGATGTATGTTCGTTCGGAATGTATTATACTTGGAAACGGGAGGCAGGGATGAACGGAAAAGATTATAAAAACAGCAGATGCAAAGGAATGAGGTCCCCTATTACTCTTCTGTTGCTCGTTTTTCTGTTCCCGCTGAATCTGTTCGGAGAAATAATAATTGAAAATAGTGCTCTGATCATGAATGGCGGCAACTATTCCATTGCTTTTGACGCGTTTAACGGATCTATCCGTTCGTTGAATGAAACAGGTAAATCAGGGCCTTTATTCAAAAGCGGTGCAAACGGACTGTGGTTCGTCCGCTTCATAGACGGTACTGAAATAACGGCTGATAATTTTAAAAAAGGGAACGGCAGCCGGTCTTTTTCTTATACGGCGGACAGTAAATCGAACGGGCTGACCTTATTCTATAACGCACCTGAAATTACCGTTACTGTTTCTGTAAAAGGAAATAAAGACGCCATTGATTTTTCTGCGGAAGTTGAACCATCAGGAGGAACGGTTCTTGATTTTGCCGTTCCGGATACCCTCCTGTTTGAACCGGACCTTCTTGAACGTTTCATATACCCGGCACCCGGGAACGGGACAGTGGGAATAGCCTTAAAAAGCGGTTTTTTCAAACAGCAGCCTGAATCAAACCCCACGGGATGGGAGACCAGGCTTTCCGGACCCAATGGATATATAAAACTTTACGGCAGCATTCCGGTACACCATCAGGATAATGATCCGCCTGTATGGCTGCAGATTACGGATGAAGGTAAAAAATGGTTTGAAAAGAATTTGATTGAAAGACTCTCTGCTTCCGAAGCCGTAGTCAACAGGCCCCCTAAAAAAAGCCAGGCGGATATTGTTCTCATAGATTCAACCAATGGGCCTTATTTTTCGGCGAAAAAAATGGAAGCCGGGTTTATCTGGCGGATAGGGGGTGCCGTTTCAAGTGTGGAAAAACAGAATGTACTTGATGCGGTAACCGCCGTTATTGAAAAAATCGCCGTTATTTCAATCGGGCAGCGAAGTAAACTCGGTGTTATTTCACTTCAGAATGGCCCCCCGTCAGGCGGATGGACTGCCGTCAAAGTGAATGAATGGATTGAAAAACTGGAAACAATGGAGGTGGTAAGAACCAAAGGAGTTTCATTAGTGAAAATACGGGGCCTGTCCGATCTGGCCGCCGCATTGAAAGGAAATGATTACTGTACCATTCTCAATCCCTATGGGGAATATATCCCGGCCCGGAGTGTCGATGCCATTGAAACGATGATGGATTCAATCCGGGAATATATTGAAGCCGGAGGCAACTGGTTCGAGGTAAGCGCGCATCCCTTTTATTATGCATTACAGCCTTTAAGATATTTCAGGATAGAATCAAAATACCCGAATGCCTTTGCGGATTTCATGCATCTGGACAGCAGGGCGGGAGCGGCATCGCTTTTCGGAATACAACCGCAGAAATGGAAGCCGTGGGAAGGAAGCCAAAATCCGTCGGCCGTTTTCGTCCCCGGGGTACTGTCCTGCGGCGGTAAAGAACAGGGAGGGTTCTTCAGGCGATTGTTTGCCACTTACATCGAACCGGGGGCAACATGGCATTCTCCGGCGGTACGCTTGAGCGTGGGCAAATCCGCGCCCGAAGACGTCGCTCTCTATTGCGGGGTTAACGAAATTAAACGGCCATTGAAGGATAAAATGAATCCGGAAATACTGGAAAAGCTGAAGCGGTCCGTGCTTGTTTATTACGCGGGGGATTGCGGCCAAAAAACGGCTGCCCTTAATTTTTTGCCTGTGCCTTCCCTCATTCATTTTGCCGATTACCTTAAAGGCGGATTCGACAAACAGTATCCGGACCATCTGCCCCCGAATCCCGGGTTTGGTTCTCCGGAGGAATTCCGGGCGTTCATTGACCGGGCGCATGACCTTGGACACCTCGTTATGCCTTATACCAATCCCACGTGGTGGTGTGACGGTCCCAAGGGGCCAACCTTTATCAAGGAAGGGGAGGGGCCGCTTCTTAAAGATTTACAGGGCAGGTTTTCCTATGAACGTTATTCGCAAAACTACGGTTATACCATAACCCATTGGCATCCTGCCGTTCAAAAGGCCAACCGGGCCACAATCCGTGCCTTTACGGATGATTATCCCGTTGATGTCCTTTTCCAGGACCAATGCGGGGCCCGAAGCTGGGTTTATGATACCAATCCTTCTTCTCCCACGGCTTATGCCTATACGGACGGGTTAATCTCGATGATTGCCGAAGACAGCATGACACGTCCATTGTCAACGGAGGACGGGTGGGACCGCGTGGTGAACTACGAGTCCCAGCTCTGCGGTATAGTTTGGCGGCTTATCCCCACGGAACCCAAACCCGCGTTTATTCCCGCGTTGATTAAAGACGATTATCCCGCGTCATTATGGGAAATTTTCCCGCTCGCCGAATATATAGCGCACGACAAGGTCCTCTTTAATTTCCATGACCTCGGTATGTTCGTAACCGGCAGAAAAACACTGCCGTGGGCCCTGGGCCTGGGCTACGGTATGAGCTATCGCGTTTCCGCATCGGAACTTTCCCGTGGGCCGGTTGATGAATGGCTGAAATGGCTTGATAGAATTCAGAAATCAATAGGCTATCGATATTCCGGCGTCCCTTTAAAAGCATTTGAACACGTACGCGGGGAAAACCACTCGCCGGATGATGACGGCGTGATCCATGCCTCTTACGGAAAATTAAGCATAACAGCGAATTTAAGTACCCGGGATATACGGGAAGGCGGATTTTACCTCCCTCCGTTCGGTTACCTGGTATCAGGACCCGGCATTCTCGCGGCTAACGTAAAAAAACTGGGCGGTCTTGAATTCGGGGAGGAGGGGATTGATTTTATTGTTGACGGCAATGTGAAAAAAGCGGACATCTGGATTTATGCCCTACAGGGGCAGGGTGTGCGTATAAAACTCCCATTTAAGACACCGGCAACGGTTACCATTATTCCGGAAAGGGGGAAGCCGGAAAAATTGAAGGTTTCCAAAGGAATAACCGGTTTTACCCTGCCGTATATTTCGGCGCAGGTACGGATAAAGCCGCCTGAAGATTTAATCAAAAAAGCACCGCGGGATATCAAGGGATTAAAACCTTCCATTGGAATACTGGATTTTAAAGGCGTGTCTCCAGCCTGGACGAAAATAATGCCGGCTGAATGGATCAAGGCGTTTAAAACATCGAAAGTACTGGCGGATTCCGGTGTACAGATCATGAGTATAAAATCGGCCGCCGATTTGACGGCGGCATTAAGATCGGGATGGAAAAAGTGGCTGTGTATCGTAAATCCCTATGGGGAAATTTTCCCTGTTTCCGCACCGGGCCGCTGGAAAGAAATGCTGGATAACATCGGGTACTATGTGGGCAACGGAGGGACGTGGTGGGAAACGGGAGGATATTCTTTCTATACCGCATTGACGGAGAAAAGCGACGGCCAATGGGAGCCTCAAAGTATCGGGCCGGAAGGCACGTTTTTTTTGAGTATTCCCGTGGGGTCAGGTGAAGTGAATCAGTCCGAAGAACCACTGCATGCTACCGCCGAAGGCAGGGCCTGGCTGGGGAAGGCATTAAGCGGGGAAGTAGATTCACTGCGTGGCCGGGTAAACAGGAGCCTGCCGTCGAACCGGGAGGACCCCGGCCACGTGACATTGGTGGCTGGCCTGCATGAGGATTATATAGGGGGCTATCGTTTAAACGGATGGGGGTGGCTTTTCCGCACGGGCGGTTTTAATCCCAACCCGGATGTTTTACTGCCGGTTGCCGTAGCGTCAATAGAATATATTTTTACCCATCCGCCGGTTGAAGCTAAGGTGGGGGGACGGAAATACCTGTGGCATTATGTTGTGCGAAGGTAAAAAGATCAGGCAAGGAAGACGAAAATATAATAATCGAATATAAGTCAAAACAAAAAAACAAAATAGACTTTAAAATGCGAAAGAAAATCCGGAAACTCATCCGCCGGTTGAGCAGTATTTTCCCTAAAAGACGCAAGTCGGCGGAACGGCAGCTTATGGAACTTGATGAGGATACGGTTGCGGCTCAATTGGCTCGTGCCATAAATTTTGATACGGAACCGATGGACCGGGCATGGATTGCCCAGATGCTTTCTCAAATGAAAAACAGGAAAGCGGCGGATGTGTTGATTGATTTTCATCTAGAAGAATACGATTCGTATGTTTCGTTTATAACGTTGGAAGCTATCAGGGATTTTCCCGACCAGGAGTATGTTGCCAAAACCCTGGATGAACGGATCGATAAACCGGGAAGTGATTTTTTCAAAATATTCGCCTTATTCGCCACGCTCTCCACTGAGGTTGTCTTCGAGGTTTTGAAAAACAGGCTTGTAAATGATAAAAGGCCGGCAATACGTAGAGAATCCATCCGATTGCTTAGTCGTATGGAATCACGGACTGCTGCTGATATTGTGATTAATTCCCTTAACACCGACAAGAACAAGGATGTCAGATGCGCTGCTTCGGTTGCCGTGCGGAAGATGCTGGGGAAACAGTCCTTACCGTTCCTGTTGGAAGCGTTACATGTCGAATCCTCCGATACGGTCCGGGTTGCCCTTCTCGAAGCGCTTGTCTATTATCCTGATTCTCAGGTTATAGGCCCTTTATCCAGGCTTTTGGAAAACAAATTTCTTGGTTTCAAGGTACGTAAGCTGATCATAAAGATACTCACTTACACCAAAGATAAAACGATAATTCCAATCCTTTACCGTATTATATCCGGCAACGATCATGTCGACCTGCGTGCCATTGCCATTTTTGCATTGGGAAAAATGTTCGATGCTTCGACAATCCCGTTCCTTCTTAACTTGATTCGCACGGAACCCCAATTCCTGCTCCGATTCGAGGCGGTCCAAATTCTTAGAAAACTCGATGCCATCCCGGGAGATAGAATTGATAAAATATATTTCCACATTGCTGCCGAGGAATGGACGGAAATATTACGGTTTGGATTCAATGCCGTTTCGTACCTAAAACAAATTCTGGCAATCACCGACCAGGCAGAAAGGGATTTTCCCCGTATAAAAAAAAGCATTGATTTTAGTATAGCGGAAATTTTAAGGTCCGTAATCCGTGTCCGGTTCGGGGGGAAAACCGGGAAGCTTAATCCGGCCGAAGCCCATAATCCCGATGTAAAGGATTTAAACCTTCCGATGGTAAATCTTAATAAAGCGATCCTTTATGCGGATGATTGTGACCCGAAACTCGTAGAGCGGTTCATCACTTATGCTGTGAATCTCATTGGTGAAAAAATTATAAAGAAAAAGATCAAAATCTCAATCATAGGTGATCCGTATAAATTGGGCGGGAATCTTTTCAATATGCTTCAAACCCTGTTTATGGAGGTCAGGGTGGTGCCTGTATAGGGGAGTAACTACGGTTTACCGCGGTTGAAGAGCGGTCTGACGCGGTGCTTCGGGGAAGGTCTTTGTAAGAAAATTTAAAATAAGATGATCTGTTATATTAACTGTGTAATTTTTTTTTATTTTAAATACTAAAAATCTTCGTAGCAGTATAAATTTTTTATCCGAAATTGGAAAATTTTTGTTGTAAAAACGTGAAAACATTGTATAATGCTGATTAATTCCCTTTTATACTCTTTTTGTCTCTATTGAATAGACGGGTTTATCCGTTTGAAGAGAGAAATTTATACTTTTACCTGTATATAAAAAAGATGCAAAAGATGCAGATAAAAATCAGAGTATATCGGAGGTTAACGATATGAAAGAAATTAAAAACAGTTCTTTATTGAGATCAAAAATGCTGTGGACGGTGATCCTGGCATTTATATTGTTCATGGTTCCCCTGGTAAGCGTGTTTGCCGCGGACCCCTGGGACCCGGGCAAAGTATATTACAATGGCGATCAATGCACCCATAACGGCCATCTATGGCAGGCCCGGTGGTGGACCCAGGGGGAGGAACCCGGTACAACGGGAGACTGGGGTGTCTGGCTTGACCTGGGGCCTGTCGATGCCACCGCGACACCCACTTCCATAGCAACGGCCACATCCACGGCCACCACGTTTGGAACAGCCACGGCAACACGGACACCGACTCCCACACCATCCGGCAACGGTGCATATGATTACACCGACAACAGGGCGCCTTCCGTCAATCCTCCCGGCGGGTTGGCGGTCGGCCAGGTGCCCATGTTCATTGTATTCGGTTCGGACGATAACAGCACTGCGGCCGGGGTGCAATGGATTAACGATTTTTTCAGGACAAAAACGAACCCCGACGGTTCCAGGGTCTTGATATCATTTTATCATCCCACCATGAATTTGTACGCGGCCAGGGACGGCTTGAACCAGGCCTTAGGCTACGGGTTTGAAGTAGGCAATCATACCCACTCACATCCAAGCGGATTAAATTTCTCAGTAAGCCAATGGGAAGCGGAAATGACCAACTGCAACAGCCAGTTGACGGCCGCCTATCCCGCCGGTGTGGGCGTACCGTATGTATACGGTTTCCGGGCGCCCTTTCTGGAATACAGCGACGGGACTTTCCCGGCCATCAGGAATACCGGCATGTGGTATGACTGCAGCATCGAGGAAGGGTACCAGGCCGATATGGACGGGACCGATTATTACTGGCCGTATACGCTTGACAATGGAAGCCCGGGCAACGTGGTTTTTTACCAGCGGGGTACGCATCAGCTGGTCGGCTCGCATCCGGGGGTCTGGGAATTGCCGGTCTACACTTTCATAGTACCTCCCGATGAATTGTGTGCCGCCTATGGTGTGCCCTCCGGCTTAAGGGCCAAATACGCCGCCGTTCATCCGGATATGGACGTGACCCAGGGCAAGATTACCGGTTTTGACTGGAACATGTGGGAAAAATACTACACTACTACCCAGGAAGTGGCGGCCATCCTGAAATATTCCCTTGACCTGAGGATGCAGGGAAACAGGGCGCCGATGACAATCGGTATTCATTCCAATTACTACACGGACGGGGGAAAACAGCAGGCCCTCCAGCAGTTCGTGGATTACGCGCTGACCATTCCGGAAGTAAGGCTGGTCAGCGGCAAGCAGCTGCTTGACTGGTTGAGGAATCCGGTTCCCATAAACGGGTCCACCGCGACGCCCACGAATACGGCCACCCCGACACCAACCGCCACCCGTACCCCCACACGAACGGCGACGTCGACCGCAACGGCAACCATTCCTTCGTATACATCAACCCCCACGTCTACCCCAACGCCCACAAACACGGGTGATACCCTGGCCGATATTACCAACCAGGCAGGGACGGTTTCCGCCCAGTACTATGATTCGCCATCCGGTGAAGAAATCGACAAGCTGGTGGACAACTCCTCGTCCACCAAGTACCTGACATTCCACCTGTCCGGGTGGGTCCAGTTCCAGCAGGCAGCAGGTTCCTCCGTGGTGACAAAATACACGCTCACTTCGGCAAACGATGCGGCGGAAAGGGACCCTTTGACCTGGACCCTGCAGGGATCGAACAATGGGTCCGCATGGACGACAATCGATTCAAGAAACGGCGAGGATTTCCCGAACAGGTATCAAATGAAAGAATTCACCTTTTCCAATTCCCTGAGTTTCAGTTATTACAGGCTTAACATGACAGCCAACAGCGGATCGATTCTGCAGGTTGCCGAATTGGAAATTTTCGGTACGGCAGCGACTGTGACCAACACACCGGCGAATACCCCTCCAAATACAAGTACTCCCACAAATACTCCCCCGGCTACCAGCACTCCTGTGGATACTGCTGTTAATACAAATACCCCGACGAACAGCCCTGCTTATACAAACACACCTTCCAATACACCGGTCTATACCAACACGGCAATCCCGACAGTTCCACCAACGAACACACCAACAAGTATATCGACTCCCACACCCACTTCTGCTTCTTTCCCGGAATGGACGGCGTATACAAATTATACGGTAGGTCAATTGGTCACTTACTCAGGCCTAACATATAAATGCCGGCAGGCGCATATGTCGCTTCCCGGCTGGGAGCCGCCTTATGTCGGTGCTTTGTGGCAGTTGCAATGAGGGCATAAGCAATATAGGCTTATTATACGAATAGCTTCAATGGAGCTGTCCAGGAGAAATTTTGGACAGCTTTTTCTTTTTATGCTCCAGAGGATCGCTCCGAAGTACCGCGGCCAACCGCATGCTGCAGCGAATTGCCTAAAACACCGCGGCCAACCGTAGTTTTTATCCGATTACCCGGTTCAAACCCCCGCAACCAGAAAAACCGCCGTTACCGTCATTGAAAAAGTGATGGCCGCGTAAGGTATTAATCCGTCGATAAACCGTGCGGTTCCTTCAAGACGGTAAAAAACGGCATAACATGCCAGTCCTGTTATAGCTGCCAATGTGTTTAAAGCCGTACAAATTATCAATGGTGTCAATGAAAAGAATTCCAGATACCCGGCAGTGATCAATGCCGGGGCCTCGATACCGCCCCAGATCAGTAGTAGAGGCAACTCGCTGGTAAAAGGCCGTTTTAAAAAAATCGAGGTTGGAAGGAAGACAATGAAAAAAACGGCAATACAGGTCAGTAAAACGGGCCAATAATTAATACCTTCCGTGTATGCTTCCGCACTTCCGCCAAACAGGCTGAAAATAATCAGGACAACTCCGGCCAGGCCTGTAACGAAGTTTTCCATGTCCGCCATTTTATAATGAAAGCCGCGTTTTGTCACGGTCTGTGAGAAAAAAAACTCCAAAACAAAAAGCGATTTGAATAGTTACACCTTGTAATTAAAAATAATCAAAATTTATTTTTTATGCTGTTGACCTGTGCCTTTATGTGTAACGATCGTTAGAAGTACCTCCAAAAAAACATTTTTTCCTGTAACATTTTTACCTGGCAGGAAATTAATAATTAGAGAGGGTAAGAAATGGTTATTACTGATAACTACAATTTTTATCAGGATATAATTTAATAGAGATTTGCGGAGGTTACAAATGACAAAATTTAAAGATCGAATTTTTAAAATGTTTTTTTTCGTTGCACTGATTATGATTCTCAGTGTTTCGGCAGTCAGCTGCCAGGGCTCCAATGATACGAGTATTTTCCCGAAAGATGCAGAGCCCCAGCCGGCGGCTGCACCGGTTAAAATTGATTTGAATGACAAAACAAAGATCATGTATGCATTACAGGATACCTACCGGCAGGTGGCCAAAAACGTATTGCCGGCAGTCGTTGAAATCAATGTCGTGGAAGTGATCAAGCAGCAGATTCCGAACAATGGTTTTTCACCGTGGGATCTTTTCGGCGACAACTCGCCGTTTGGTCCTTCTCCCTTCGGTAATCCGAACGGCGGAAAGAACAATAAGCCGCAGGAAAGGGAATTCAGGAAACAGGGACTCGGTTCCGGTGTAATTGTCGGAGAATCGGGGAACAAGCATTATGTGGTGACGAATAACCACGTTGTCGGCAATGCCGATGAAATCAGCATCAGGCTTTATGACGGAAGGGAATTCAAGGGGAAGATTGTAGGCAAGGATGCGAGGATTGACCTGGCCCTGGTTTCCTTTGAAAGCAATGAAAAACTGCCTGTCCTGGCCACGAGCAATTCGGATGAGCTGCAGGCCGGCGATATCGTTTTTGCCGTGGGTAATCCGCTGGGTTTCGAATCGACCATCACGCAGGGAATTATAAGCGCCCTTGGCAGGCGGGCCGGGGCGGGAAGCCAGATTGCCAGTTATACCGATTACATCCAGACCGATGCCGCCATCAATCCCGGCAACTCGGGAGGGGCATTGGTTAACCTTGACGGCAAACTGATAGGGCTGAATACCTGGATTGCGTCCCAAACCGGCGGCAGTGACGGTATAGGATTTGCCATACCGGTTAATTACGTTAAAAAGGCCGTGGATGAATTTATTAACAAAGGGAAGATTACTTACGGCTGGCTAGGTGTTTCCATTACCGACCTGCCTGAAGCGCGTTACTACAATCTGGCGGAAGATTTGAAAATCACCAACAAGACAGGCGCATTCGTGATGAATGTTTTCAAGGGTTCGCCCGCCGATAAATCGGGTATCCTTCCCGGAGATTTCATTACCACGGTGGACAACGTCGATATAAAGGACAGTAACCACCTCACCAGGGTTGTTGGGAATGTTCCTCCCGGAACCGTCAAGAAAATGACGGTCATCCGGTACGGGCAGGAGAAGACATTGGACGTCAGGCTCGATGCCCGCCAGGATGATGAAACCATTACCAAAAGCACGAATCTGTGGCCCGGCTTTTTCATAGTGAAAATAACGGACGACGTAAGGAAGCAGCTGGAAATTCCCGGTAATGTAAACGGCGTGGTCCTGGCAGGAACGGTAAAAGGTTCCTCGGCTGAAACAGCGGGCTTCAGGGAAGGCGATGTCATCACCAAGGTAAATAATCAGAACATAACAACGGTTCTGGATTTTTACAAGAACCTCAACGCGGCCGGTAAAACCGAAATTACTTTCAGGATTTACCGGGGCGGCAGCGAGATACTGCTGGGGCTGGTTAAATAACCACATAGTTTAGGGGGGAGGCCTTCGGGCTTCCTCCCTGAACTACGGTTGGCCGCGGTGCTCTGGAGATATCCGTTGGGGGATAAGACCAAAAATCCTGGTGGAAAATTGTTAAGGGATTTCAATTTATTCGGCGTCATCTGCCTTGCCTAATATTAAGTAATTTCACTTAAAATATTTTTGTTGCCTTTTTAATAATCAGAAAAAAAGGTTGATTGGACGAACTAACTATTATTATTCAGTTTATTTGATTAAATAACGGTATAAAAACATGTGTTTTGTGAATTTATCATCCACGTGTGTCCTTCAATTAAATATTCTTGAAGAAGACCGGACAAAATCAAAGATATTAGAGATATAAAACAAGTCCTGA
>JAFGKU010000240.1 GCA_016928415.1 Spirochaetales bacterium | reverse complement strand
TTTTAACTAAAATTTCAATATATTTCAAGAATTTTAAAATCAAGTAATTGACATTTATTAATTTAAAATTATCAACATAAAATGCTGTTTTTAATTAACTATTTCAACGTTAAATGGTATTATTTATACTATAAATCAATTTAAAATGCCATTTTTTATACTACAGAGCACTCTAAAATGTCATTTTTATACCCCAGAATAATATCCTGCTGGAATTTCTTATTGAAACAAAAATAAAGATATTATAATATATTATTTCCATAGATGATTTTATTCAAACCTGTTGACATGGCTTTAATGCTGAATTATGTTTTTTTAAAGGTTTGTATGGAAAAATGATAAATAAAAGTAAGAAGGATGGACAAGTATGAGTAGTAGGATATTCTCTTTCATTGGATTACTGATAATTTTTTATGTTTTATTAACTTCCTTTATTTTTGCCGAGCAGCCGAACCTGATTAAAAACCCGGGTTTTGAAAAGGTGGAAAATGCAGGAACAGCCAATGAAGTTGTACAGGATTGGAGGATAGACGCTTTTAAGCCGACGAATGTTGATCTTGAATATAAAATAGAAGAGGGCAAGGGACGTAATAACTCCCGCTGCTTTACCTTGACCAATAAAACACCGAACGATGCCCGTATCCTGCAGATGATCAGGCTGGAACCTTCCAGGATTTACAAGGTCAGTGCCTGGATTAAAACAGAAAACATTAAGGACGCTGAAAGTCCCAGCGGCGCGAATCTATCCTTCCCGGACACCATTTATTATTCCAAAAATATAAAGGATACAGGCGGGAAGTGGCAGCTGTTTGAATTCTATTTACAGACGACGCCGGACAGTCCCGCGGAATCCCGGTTTTGGCTGAGACTCGGCGGATTCGGCTCAACCTGTACGGGAAAAGCGTCCTTTGACGATATTTCAATCACTTTGGTGGAAGATCCTTCTACGGTTACCGGAGCCATTGAGAGGGCTTTCTCAGGGCAGAAGAAAAGCACGGTTGTCGATGCCACTGTGAAAGCCGATGAAACCACGGCGCAGACTTCCCCGGAGTCAGACTCGTCGGCGGGAAGCATCATCATATATATTATCATAGGCGTAGTTATCATCGCCGCTTTGGCCGTTATTGAAATTGTATTGAGGAAGAAAAAACAACAAAAGACAACGGGAGAGCAGGGAGAAGATAAGGCTGAAAGTACACCGCCGGAAGAAGAAAAGAAAGAATAACCTTGTCCGGGCGGAGGACGCCCGTGATAGTATAAAATGGACCCGATAGTATTCCAGCATGTCACGTATAAATATCCGGAAACGGAAGACCCGGTATTCAGGCAGATTACGTTATCATTGCCGCCGGGTATGGTTTCTCTGATCGGTCAGAACGGCACCGGTAAATCCACCCTTTTACTGCTTGCAGGCGGTAGTCTTTTGCCTGACCGCGGCGACGTATTTATCAATGGAATTAATACAAGGGAACTCCGGGATGAGAAAAAGCGGCAGGAATACGTGTCATTTATTTACCAGAATCTGGAGTTTGAAACAGAGGATAACATAGGCGATTTACTGGAACAGGTATACGGGAACGGGTTTCACAAGGGAAAAGACACTCTGTTTATTAACCGGCTCATTGATGAATTTAAGCTGGATCCTTTTCTGAACCGGAAAATGCAGGAATTGAGCAAGGGGGAACTGCAGCGCACTATTTTAGCCTTCAGCCTTCTCTACGGATCCAGGATAATCATGATGGATGAACCGATTTTTGCCCTGGAAGATTCCCAGAAAATGAAGAGCATGGCCTTTATAAGGGAATATGCAAAGGAAAAAGGATTAAGCGTGTATTTTTCCGTTCATGAACTCGATATCTCTGAAAAATTCTCTGATTACATCGTCATGTTCGAAAACGACAGGAATTTTCAAATTGGTCCCACCCCGGAAATGTGGTCTGAAAAAAGGATCGAGGAGTTGTACGGTGTTCCATTCAATCTGCTGAAAAAAAGGGAAGCCCTCTACAGGGAGGGCTTGAAACAGTTTTAATAGGTAACCTCAATAACCCTTCTGTCCTTCAGGCCGGCCATCACTTGATTGACCGGGTAATACCGGTTTTTACCCAGCATGGAAAATCCGTCGTCGTATCTCTGATTGTTTGAGTCCCAGTCAGAGGGAATGGGGTCATAGACCACGAAATACTTCATGTCCCTGGAATACCCTTTTACAATGGAATAATGTCCTGTAAGATCATCGTAATACCGTCCTGTCATATTGTCAGCATTCCTGTCCTTTGTTTTTTTAATGAAGCTCGTGTGGTAAAGTATGATGGCAATATTACCGTTGTCTATAATCCGTTTTAAGTCATATGCCGAATCCACGGTGGTGTAAAAGGCTTTCACCCTGTGGTTATTGAAGGATTTAAACATGTCTTCAAAAGAAATACCGCCGCTGCTGTACGGCATTCCAATTTCGGAACGGACCTTCTTTACCGAGATATCGGTACCCTTGGCCCAGTAAATGGCCATGGCCACGGATGCGGGGCCGCAGTTGGCGTTTAAACCCGTACCGAACTGGGTTTTATACCATTCATAATCAGGCTCGAAACTGTGTTTTGTCGGGATAGGACTGACAAATACATAAGCATCCAGTTTGGTATTATTACCTGTTATCTTGATCCTGGAATATCCCGGTTTAATGCTTAATAAACGGGCATCGTCCAGTTTTTGAAAGATCACGGGAGACTGGGAAACAGACAGGTCTTTATCTAATTTTTCAGGATTTCCGTCAATGTCTTTCAGTATTTTTGACAGATCCAGTATATCGTTCACCTGGCTCAATGTAATATGATACGCATTGGCAGTGGATATTTTAACTACTTTCGGTTCCTTTATCCTGCTGGTTACCCGGATGGTGACCTTGTTCGATCCAATCTCCTTGTTATTTTTATCATAAATCCAGAACGTGGCATTATAAACACCCGGTGATTCGTACGTAGTTTTGGAGACCGGGTCGAAGCCGAACCTGTCGTTTCCAAAATCCCACATATAGGAATAATTTGACCTGGGAATTTCGGAATTTAACTTGAAGTGAACCAGCAATGGGGCTGTACCTTTAACCTTGTCCACGGCAACAGCGATTTTATCCGGCAGCCTGGCCTCGTCATTGTTGGAAAGCGAAGGACGGTTGCCCGTTACTTCGGTGATTCCCTGCGGTATCAATAATGAATCGTCTATCTGCAGTTTTGTAGGGTCCTCGATCCTGTTGAAGCGGATTAAATCATAAAACGGGATAGAGTATTTCTCGGCTATTTCATATACCGTATCGCCCGGTTGAACCTTGTATACCGGCGGAATTTCAGGGGTTTCCTGTTTTATGGGATCCCGGACCGGCAGCAGGGCTTCTTCCTGATTCCCCGTATCTGCAGGATAACCCGTGAAAAGAGAATCTATCCCTGCTTCCCGCATCTCCTGTCCGTTTGCATCAACAGGTTTCGCGTTTTTAAGTGTCAGGGAAAAAATGTTAGGTGTGCTCAGAAAAAGCGTGATAATCAATCCGGACAATACCAGAATAATGGGATATTTTATTAAACCCTTCAAGGATTTGGGTCGTGTTGTCTGGGCAAAGATCGGGCTGTCCTTTTTCTGAAAATCCATACGGTTCATCCCCATATGCGGTCTTTTAATTACCTTTTGATTGTATAATGCGGAAATCATAAATCCCTCCCTTTTTATGAATATCGGAAAAAACGGGAGGTGATTTAAGTTTTTATTCGATCAGCGGCTCTATATAAAATCCCTTATATCGGTTTTCGGTTTGTAACCGTATTGCAGGGATATCAGGAACGAGGTAAAAATAGAGGTCGCCATGTCCAGCAGTACCCCGAAACTCATAAGAATGGGGGCGATTTTCTTAAGCATGAGGAAATTTTCATTTGTGTCCCTGCCGTAAAATATCCCGAGCAGGGATATGGCGGTCAATGCTCCCGTCCCGGGGGATGAATAAAGAATAAACGATATGAGGAATGACAGGGCCATTATCAGAATAACGGCTTCAAAGGTGATGTCCAGATTGGATTTGGACTTTAAAAAAAGGATGACAGAGACACTGGTCACCATGGCCGTACCCGCCCGTCCGAACAGGGCGAACATCGTGTAAACGGGTGTTCCGATTTTTCTCGGTATCCCCATGTTTTCATTGCCGTGTTTGATCACCGTCCCCATACTGAGGAATTCATCACCTGTTATAAAGGCGATAAGGGCCGGCCCCAGAACGGCATAGAGCCATTTAAACGGGTTCTTACGTTCCCCGAACAGGTACAGAAGGCCGGGGAAGACGCCGAACAGGATGATGGCCGTATCTATGCTGAGAACGATGAAAAATTGTGAAAAATCGGTATCTTTTTCAAAGATACCCATTTGCTGGTTTGTCAGGCTGAATATCAGGTTGACGGTAATGGCGATCAGCGCAATGCCGTATACCTCGTTCACATAGGAGTTGATTTGATAAAAGATCCGGGACAGGGAATCGGATAACTGGGAAACGGGCCTCGTTATATTCCGGTCAAAGGAAAGGTTCGCGCCTATGACAATGGCCAGGATTATGATGGGTAAAAGAATGTCAGGAGAGCCTACAAATGCGGTAAATACATTTTTAGGAAACGCGTTGAGCAAAGTTTCCTTGACGCCTGGCATGTGTACCTGCTCCGCCTGTTCCGTATTGATAACGATTCTTTCCGGCGAGAACAATATGACGGACAAGACGCCGATGATGATGAATACTACCGCGAAGCCTATGATGTAGAGAAATATAAGGCCGAAAGTTTTGAGAATTTTTTTATCGCTTTTCAGATCATTGATGGCCATGATCATTGAGAAGAAGACGAGGGGAAAGATGGCGTACCGCCCAATATTAATAAAAAGCTCTGAAAGATAACTGAAAAGATCACCGCCCCATTGGGAAGGAATGACCAGGCTGAGTATTATACCCGATGCAATTCCGATTAGAAATTTTATCCAGATTTTCATCCATTGCCTCCCTGAAAACAGCCTTTGTCAGACTTCTTTCAAGTAAAACCTAATATCATAAATTGCCGACCTGTACAATAGGGAGAGGAATTTTATGCCACAAAACTTGCTTTACATGTAAAAACCGTTTATCCTGTAATGATGAAAAAGCCCTTTGAATTTATTTTCAATCCGCATGTGATTTTCGGATGCGGAAGCATCCAGAAGCTACCGTCATTGATAAAATCCAGGTCTCAAAACGTTCTCCTTGTGCTGGGCGGAAGGTCCTTCGGGGAGTCATCAGTCTGTGAAAAGCTTCAAACAAGCCTTAAAAATGAAGGAATTGAGCATTCCGTTTATAATGTACCTGCCGAGCCATCGCCCGGAACGATTAATAAGGCGGTTGATGACTACAGGGAGCGGGGGTATGATCTTGTCGCCGCTATCGGCGGCGGGAGTGCCCTGGACGCGGGGAAGGCCATTTCTGCGATGTTATGTGAGGACGGCCCGGTTGAGGATTACCTGGAAGGGTCAGACCGGAAAATCCTGTCGGGAAGGAAAAAGCCCTTTATAGCCGTACCTACAACATCGGGGACAGGGAGTGAAGCAACGAAAAATGCCGTTATATCACAAGTAGGAAAAAACGGCTTTAAACTTTCCCTCCGACATGATAATTATGTGCCGGATTTGGCCCTGATTGACCCGGAATTGACCTTGAGCTGTCCGGAACATATCACCGTGTATTGCGGATTGGATGCCCTGTCGCAGCTGGTTGAATCGTATATCTCCACGAAAAGCAACTCCTTATCAGATACGCTTGCGGAGAACGGCCTTCAAGTTTTCGGCCGTTCTTTCACCTCTCTGGTATCGGGCAACCTCCAGGACATCGAGGCCCGCACCGGAATGGCGTATGCCGCTTTTTTAAGCGGTTTGACGCTGGCCAACGCGGGATTGGGTGCGGTGCACGGCGTTGCCGGTCCCATGGGCGGAATGTTTCCCATCCCTCATGGTGCCGGGTGCGCCCTTTTATTAAAGGGTATCATGGCCGAGACCGAAAAGTATCTCCTGGACAGGGATAAAGACAATCCGGCCTTGAAGAAAATGAAGAAAATCGCTTTTCTTTTATCCGGCAGGGAAGGTCTGAACCTGTCGGAAGCGCTTGCCGACCTGTACATGTCTTTAAAATTGCCGGGTTTGGACGTTTTTGGAATAAGGCGGGAGGATTTGCCTGATATTGCCGCCAGGGCAAACAATAAGAATCATCCGGTACAGCTGTCCGGTGAGGATTTCGTGAACGTTTTAAGGAACGCCGGATAAAGCGCGTCAGAAATTACCTGAGATTACCGTCAGTTCAAATCAAGCACGACATCATTATCTTCCGGCCAGAGGTCGGTGTAAAATCCCTCGATCAGGTCTCTTCTGAAGGAGATTATGAAGCTTCCGTACCAGCTCACCCCTTCAAGGTTGAGCATGGGGTCCGGCGCCTTTTCATCACCCGCGTAATGGGTAATCATGCTTTTAGCAGCCGCAGCAGTTACTTTTTCCGCATCTTCTTCTGAAACACCCATTTCCAGCATGACTTTCAGGGACAGGCCCTGGATGCCTTGAAAAGTAAAATCGTATGCATAGGCGGAAAAATCTTCCTTATGGGAAGGGATGGAAGTTATTCTACCGGACCGGATCATCGCCTTGAATCCGTTTGACAGCTCCACAACCCGGTAAGGGCAGGGATAGGTAACGAAGGAGCCGGTTTCAATATCGAACAGTTTACCGGAGGTGGTTTTCGGGTTAACGAGGGTAATATCCTGTGCGTGATAGTGGCCTGTAAAGACGAGTCTGACGCCGTAGGAAGAGAGCAGTTTAGAAACAACTTCGTTATATTGCAGGACAAAATCAGGAAAATATTTTTTTTGAGTTTTGTAATGCTCGGTAATACCATGATGAATAAACGCGATGACAGCTTTTTTTTCACTGGCAGCTTTTTGCAGCATGGATTCAATCCAGGTATATGTTCCTTCCTGTAATATTCCACCTACTAACGGTTGATCCTCATTTTCCCTGTACCGGCAGCCATCCAATCCCATCACCCACAGGCCGGGTACCGCTTCGGCAATATAACTCAAAGAATGTTCATCCCTGAAAAGGGCGTCTTTGTAACCATAATCCGCATAAATTTCCAAAAAATCCTCAGGCGTTACGGATTCCACATCAATAGCCTTATCACCTTCGAATTTTTTCGCATGTGGATTCCGGATATCATGATTGCCCGGTATAACGAACACCTTTTTACCCTGGTTTTTCAATGGAAGGATTAAATCGGCGAATTCCCTGTGACTGATAAGCTCACCGTCTTTTGTCAAATCACCGCATATGAGCACGAATTCAGCAGGGATCGATTCTGCTTTAATGATGAATTCCTGGAGGATTTCTTTACTCTCTACTAAAAGTTTTCTGTCATTGTTCAGATATTCTGTAAATGCCTCACCTTCAATGCCCAGTGTATTTGAATAGTAATGAGGATCACTGAAAACAATGAACCGGGTATCAGGGTAGGGTACCGTCTCCAGCATGTATTCCTTAACTGCTTCCCTGTCCATTCTGAATGCGGGTCCTGTGCTGCACGCCGTACAGTACAGTATTGCGATTAAAATGACGGTAAAGTTAAATATTCGATGCATTGATTTATCCTTTCTATTTGTGGATGATCGCATAATACTAAAATTGTGTCGCTTTTGCAAGGTTTATTGGGGCTGCACCCGGTATTGACAAGCCGGGTATCCTGTGACAGGGTGTATTCATGGTTATCGTACTGGAACACGGAATAAAAGAACAGGATAAAAATAACATCAGGAATCACCTTGAACGGAAGGGTTTTAAAATAAAGGAAATTATCGGCGAGGAAGAGACAATCTTCGGGGCGGTCGGTATCGTCGATATCGACAGAAGGGAAGTGGAACTGCTTCCCGGGGTATCACGTGTCATCCCCATTTCCAAACCGTATAAACTCGCTTCCCGTGAATTCAAGAAAGAAGATACCGTTATCACCGTGGGTCCGGTCAAGTTAGGCGGGCAGAGGATTGTGGTTATTGCCGGTCCCTGTGCTGTGGAGTCCCGGGAGCAGGTTCTGGAAGCCGCCAGGATAGTCAATGAATCCGGGGCCGTGATGCTTCGCGGCGGCGCGTATAAACCGCGCACTTCCCCCTATGCTTTTCAGGGCCTTCAGGAGAAGGGTTTGGAATTTCTCAAGGAAGCGGGAGAAAAATATAACATGCCGGTCGTTTCCGAAATCGTATCGACCGAGCATGTGGCCCTGATGAAAAATTATGTGGATATCATTCAAATCGGTGCCCGGAACATGCAGAATTTCGAATTGCTGAAAAAAGTGGGGGCATTGGGGAAGCCTGTGCTTTTAAAACGCGGTCTGGCTGCCACAATCCAGGATTTGCTGATGGCGGCCGAATACCTCATAGCGCATGGTACGGATAATATCATACTTTGTGAACGGGGAATCAAAACGTTTGAAACATATACACGGAACACCCTTGATTTAACGGCAATCCCGGTTGTGAAAAAACTCAGCCACCTGCCGATAATCGTGGACCCGAGTCACGGTACGGGCATCCGGGAAAAGGTGCCGCCCATGGCCCTGGCAAGCATCGCAGCGGGAGCGGACGGAATAACGGTTGAAGTGCATCCTGATCCGGAAAAGGCGCTCTCCGACGGGCCGCAGTCCCTTTACCCGGAGCAATTCGAAAAGCTCATGCGGGACATCGAAGCCCTGTCCCCCGTACTGGGTAAGGAGATTGCCCGTCTGCCGCATGAACCCATAGTGAAGGGAAAGGCAGGCAAAATTAAGGAATCATCAAGACTGAAAGTTTCGTTTCAGGGTACACGAGGCGCTTTCAGCGAGAAGGCAATGGGCAGTTATTTTGACACCGAATATGAACCCGTACCCTGTTCCGAATTCGCCGATGTATTTGATTCTGTTTTAAAAGGCGAGACACGGTACGGTATTCTTCCCGTTGAAAATTCACTCTCAGGTTCCATTCACCAGAATTTTGACCTTCTTGTTCAGTATCCTGACGTTAAAATCGTGGGTGAAAAGAAAATAAGAATTGTCCATAACCTCATCGTTCTGCCGGGCACGCAACTGGCTGATATCAGGCGGGTATACTCCCATCCGCAGGGCCTGGCACAATGCGCCAAGTTCCTGGGAAACTACCCGGCATGGGAAAAGGTTGCGTATTACGACACGGCCGGTTCCGTGGCTTACATAGCGGAGCTTAAAAAGCGTGAAAATGCCGCCATCGCGAGCGAAGAGGCGGCGCGCGTCAATAAATTGCAGATATTGAAGGAAAGTATTGAAACCAATGCCCAGAATTATACACGGTTTATCGTTATAACCAGGGAGGAAAATTCCGGCTGCCTCAATCCCGACAAGGCGTCTCTGGTCTTTACCACGCCGGACAAACCCGGAGCGCTTTTCCATGTCCTGCAAATTCTGGCCGATAACGAAATCAACATGCACAAGCTGGAGTCCCGTCCCATTCCCGGCAAACCATGGGAATACATGTTCTATGTCGATTCGGAGATTCCCAAAGATACGCAGGTCTTTTTTGATACCGTTGAATTAATGAAAAAGGCGACGGATTATTTCAGGATTCTGGGATTGTACGCCGCTTCACCGCATTAGGAAATCAGAAGGGACTTCACTCTGTTTTGATGCCGAGTCTTTTCATCTGCTCTTCTTCTTCCTTGAAGGAGACATACTCGTGCTTTTTCTTGTTTGCTTTTATCAGGCTGTTTTTCACGGCCGTCAACTCCACCTTGATACCGCGGACTTTCGCTTTCTTGTCCTTGGGAACCTCGTTCCGGAAAAAATCGTCCAGTCCGCTCATCCGTCTGTGCATTAACTGGAGTATGGCGATGTTTTTGGTCAGGAATTCATATATTTTTTCTTCGGCAAATTTCTCCAGGTTGCCGTAAGTGCCGCTTGCCTTGTTTGAAAGAGCCAGAAAGAGTTTCGCCCGTTTCTGCAGTTCTTCCACGAAGTAGTCAAAATGAATTTTTTCCGTCCTGTTGGCGGAGCTTAGTACGTCAAAATATTCAATTTCATAGGTCAGCGTATCATCCTGTTTCAGTATCACTTTTCTTAACCATCTCGTGAAACGCTCCCCAAGGCTCATTTTTCTCGACTTGTAAACGGAATTGTTTTCATTCAGCTTGTTTATGGCATCTTCCATCTGGAAACCGGCTGAGGAGAGAATCCGGACACCTTGAAGGAGCATGGTTTTATAATCTGTCTTCTTTTTTTCCTTCTTTTTTTCCTTTTCCTTTACGTTAAGTTTCCTGAATATACTCTCCCTTATTTTGGCACTGTCTTCCCCGAATTCCTCCGCATGAATTTCCCTTATTAATTCGGGATAAAAACCTTTTCCCTGCATGTAAGTGGAAAACAATACCTTGACCGCCTTGATTAATTCGGTATCATCCCTGGAGGCAAATTGGGGGAAATTCACTTCCGGCAGAATTTTAGTCCGTATTTCGTATTTATAGTACTCCCTCAGGAAGGCAATTGTTTCATCCAGGTAGATAAAAATGTTCCGGGCATTTTTTTCAAGCTGTCCCAGCGCATCCGTTATTATCTGGCTCGATATGGTATCGGACCCCATTTTTATCTTTGCCACGAGTTCCGCGATGGTTTTTGTAAGGGGATGGGTGGAGGAAATGGAGCAATTCAGCCAGTTGATGTATTTCATCAGGCTCATGATACCTTTCAACCTTTTTAAGTTAAGAAAGGTAATGCTGAATTGATAATATGTGTTCAAAAAATCAAGTTGGGAATGGTATTCAGACAATTTTTTACCTATTAATTCAACCTTCTCGCTTTCAAGAATGACGTCGTCTTCCGGCGCCCTGACCTCGGATATTTTTTCGTCATGCTTATAGGGGTCCTCCTGGATGAGACCCTTTCTGAGAAAAATATTATAGACGTTTTCAAAATATGCCTGGAATGCCGCGAAATGCTCTTTCAATTTGAAAAGCGTATTGACTTCCACATCCTGTTTCTTTTTCTGAATGGCGGAATCTAGTCTCTCTTGAAAATTCGGATTCTCAGACATATCTCTTTTTCATTATATAATAATCCGTACGGACTATCAAATAAAGAATTAAATTCCTCTCCATTTAGCAGTTTTTTTTGCAATAAATTTGTCAAATTGCATCTGAAATCCCCTGTCCTTTATAAAATATCGGTTAGTTATATGATTTATTAAAAAAATTATTCATTTATAACCCCTATTTGTCTGTATAATCGATTTGATAATTAATTCATTGTTCATCATTTGTGCTTATAACAGGGTATGAAAACTAAAATTTTAACATTATTCATCATTTTAACCTTTATGGGCTGTTACCTCCCTTTTAAAAGAGAATTAACCATTCACATACAGGACAGGCAGGATTTCTGGTTTCGAAACACTACTCATTGGCATTATAGAATCTGTTACCTGGACGAGTTTGACACAATCATTGAGCAGGACCTTTTGCCTGGTCAAAAGGTAACGAGGGTTGGTATCAAGAATGATTACAATCAGCCGGTACTGGCTTTTCCCGTTATCGAAAATTATTCCCTCCCTCCTTTAGGCGGGGTTTATCCGTATGAATTAATGGATCCCACTAACGGGGTTCTTTCCCTGACAGCGGAAAAAGGATTGGTTGCCATGCTTTTTTTTGATTTACGTGAAGGCGGACTGGATCATGTTTCTGTGAATTATAACAGGCTGGTTCGGGAAATAGATGAAAGAGCGGCCGGAAGAACCTGGGATCTTGACTATAGGGAAATACTGGAAAGGCTGTCGCTTTCCGACTTTTCCGTATACGATATTGATTTTCTTGAAACCAGGGAAGTCAATCTGCAGCCCGGCCCCGGGCTGTGGGCCCGGGATAAGGATTTTTACACCCGCTTCGAGGTTTCGGGAGAGGAAGGAAGCCTGACAGTGACGCTTCCCAAAGGATTCAACAGGTTTTTCAATTTAAATAATGCCGGGGTCATGGAGGTGTATTGGGAAGATGCCGATGTCATCGTCAGGCATGTGTTCCCCGTATTACAGGGTGAGCGAAGTTACCGATTCAATATGAAATGTCTGGGGAAACATATCCAGGGGCTGGATGGCCCCTTGAACAGTGTATCCGCCTTCAACGAGAATTTTTAAATCTCTTGAGAGTGTATCCGGGGCACAGGACACATAGACGATCCGTTCCGGCCTGATCCGCAGTATTTCATCCAGAACCGCTTTTTCACATCCCGTACGGGGCGGGTCCATGACCATGGCATCCAGGCTTCCTTTTTTAAACCGTTTCAAACCGTGTTTGGCGTCATTCGTGACAAAAGAAACATTTTCCAACTGGTTCAGTTTTGCATTGTGAAAGCTGGATGTTATGGCGGAATCATTATTCTCTATTCCATGAACGTATTTAGCCGTTTTGGCAAGGTCAAGGGCGAAAAAACCGACGCCGCAATACAGGTCCATGATCACGTCACGGCTGTCCGGCTTGAGCGCCTCACGGACCAGCCGCTGAAGAACCTGTGCCTGCGTGTAATTGGTTTGAAAAAAGCCGTTAAAAGGAATGCGGAAAACCGTATCGTTGATTTTCTGTTCTATGCAGTCGTCACCGAGCAAGGGAGTATAGGTTCGCCCGGTATACACTCCCGTCCCTTTTAATTTGGGTATTTCGCCCTGCAGCTTCCGGGATAATTGGAATAATTCCTTCGTTTTCAGGGGATTATGAAAATACAGGCCCGTGTCCCCGTTTAGATTGCACCTGATATGTATCTGGGACAGTGTACGGGGAACCCGTAATTTATGCAGGACGTCGTACACTTCCTGGTTGGCCCGGCATTCCTGGTGACAGATATCAAAGGGAACAATGATGTGCGAGTTTTCCCTGCAGAATCCCATTTCCCCTTTTCTTCCGCATTGGAGAGACAGCTTGTTCCTGTAATGCCTGGGATTTTTCATTCCGATGGCTGATGCTGTTTTGGCGTTCAACCGGCCTATGTGCTTGACGGTTTCGCTTAAAATTTGGGTCTTCCAGAAAAGTTGGGATGCGTATTCCAGGTGAAGCCATTGGCAGCCGCCGCAACCGGTTTCAAAGGCGTGGCATCCTGGAGATACCCTGTGCGGAGAAGGTTCCAAAACCTTGAGAATTTCCGCTGTCCCGTATTTATTCTTTATTTTCCGTATTTTCATCCGGACAACATCGCCCGGAAGCCCTCTCGGTACAAAGAGAAGGGTATTTTTCTCCTTGTAAATAGCCTGCCCGCCATACCCGAGTTTTGTCAGTTTTCCTTCAATAATGCCGTTGGGTTGATGTTTCATGGGAATGATGGAATTAGTATCATAATTTCGGGGTTGTATCAATATCGATGGGGGCCCTTTTGAACCTTTGCTGAAAGAATGGAACTACAAATTTCAAAGATGATGGGGTTTGGCTCTGGGGTTCCTTTGCCGGTAAAAATTTCTCGCAAAGCCCGCAAAGCTCGCAAAGGAATTAATAAGTCATTCAAAATACTTATGTTCCGTCTAATATAAAATACATTGAAAGAGATAAATAAAGTAATTGAATTTGATGTTATCGGGTATCCACATAAGAGTTGATAATCCAATGAATGTGGCGGTGATGCAGTCTTTGCGTCCTTTGGTGCGCCACGAAGCGTACCTTTTATATATTCCAGCTGGTGGGAATCCAGCCGGGTCAATTTGTCATTCAACCCGAAGATGAA
>JAFGKU010000239.1 GCA_016928415.1 Spirochaetales bacterium | reverse complement strand
CCCCAGGTCAAACTGGAGCGTGGCAGACGCCCAGAGCTTGTAGACAAGACCGGAGAAGGGTTCCTCGCGCACGGCTGCTTCTCCCGGTATATTCAGGCCAAGCCCGTTAAAGACCAGGGACCATCCCGTACCGCCGCCGCCGCCGAGGGATAATTTCAGCAGGGCCAGGGGAGTGAGGGTTATTTCGGTAAGCCCGAACATCGTGACTGGTGTCAGTTCACCTGTAAATTTAACCTCAAGATTGTTATCCTTGAAAAGCATGCCATCCCCCGTCAGGAAGGGGATTATGATTTTATGCGTAAGGCCGACTTTCAGCCCGGCACCTCCCCATCCGGAACCGAGGTTTCTTCCAGGGTCAGAAGGTGTCGCTGTAGGAACCGGGAGGCCGGTAATGATATCGTAAGACGGGGGGGCAAAACCACCCGAGGCATTGTATCCATCTATCATGCCGAAATAATAAACGGCGGAAACATTGAGTGACGTTTCGTTTTTAATGGTCTGATCCTCCGCCGCAAGAGGCGCCAAATAAATGACCATAAGCAATAAAACGGGTGATAGTACGCTTCTATTCATGTTCAAGGTCCTCCTCATTCTTTGCTTTGTTATACTTCAAATGGGGATGTGTGTAAAGACTAACGTTTAATAATAAAACCCTGTTCAACCGGAGTTTCCCGGATTTTCAAGGATAATGACAAGGGGATAATGATCCGATACGGGAAAAGGAACCGGCTTCACTACCCTGAAACTCCCCCGTCTATAAAAAAAACCCCTCGATTCAAAAAACACAGCGGATAAAAGCATGTGGTCATACGTACAGGGTCTGCCCCTGTAATAATAACTCGCTCTGTCTTCCTCCTTCAGTTCACACCAGGGATCATAGAACTTTTCCCCTGCCTTGCCGAACGTGACTTCGTTCTCGTTAAAATCCCCCAGGATGAGGATATTCCGGGAGCCGCCGGTTTTTTGTATCGTTTTCACCCGTTCGGAAACAAGGGAAGCTGCCATTTTCCGGCACAACTCCGATTCCTTTGTCTTTTCCCGGCGCGATTTCCAGTGATTGTTGAACAGGATGAGTTCCTCTCTGCCGCAGAGTAACGTGACCTCAAGAATATACCGCGTTTCATGGAGATACGCTCCGGGTAAAAGAGAGTGCGCCCGCACCCCGGTAACAGGGTACCGGGACAGGACGGCTACGTTCGTGGGATTCCGTCCCGAGGGGACAAGGACAGCATATTGATAATCCAGATCCTTCAGATAATCCTGGTTCAGCCGGTTCAGCGCATTGGCGTTTTCAACTTCCTGCAGGGCGAGGATATCCGGACCGTAGGGCATAGCTTCCTTTATAAGGGAAGCTATGCCCTGCATCTTGGCATGGAACTTCCTGGTATTCCACTTCCCCTTTGCTACCAGGTATTCGGAATATTCAGACCCGTCATCCCTGTCATCGAAAAGATTCTTCACATTGAACGTCATGATGCTGACCGTCTGTGTACACGCGCTTATTGCCACCAAAAAAATGGCATAGAGAATAAATATTTTTTTCATATTAATAACAATGCGTTTACGGGAAATTTTGGACGAATTTTTTGAAAAAAAATGCGGCTAACCCGGTAAAAACAAAAGGGACGATGTCATGCGGGACTGATTGCCGTCAAATTCCGGCTATCTCCGAGCTGACCGCCTCAAGCTCGAGCTTTTCACCGAGGGAAGCCGGTTTAAACGGTTTGCCGGTAATGGTCTCGAAGGCCTTGATGTACCGCAAGGCCACCTCGGCTTTTATGTCCTCAGGAATTACCGGCGGTTCGCCGTTGCCCATGAAATTGTGCTCCATGAGCCATTTTCTCAGGTACTCCTTGTCCAGCTTTCTCTGGTCCTCGCCCCTTTCAAATAATTCTGCGTACGTGTCACTGTACCAGTACCGGCTGGAATCCGGGGTGTGAATCTCGTCAACAACAAAAAGTTCGCCCCCGCAGAGGCCGAACTCATACTTCGTGTCCACCAGGATAAGCCCCTGCGCGGCGGCTATTTCCGTGCCCCGTTTAAACAGGCTCAATGCCGCTTTTTCTATTTTGTTCCACAGGCTTTCCGTCACGATATCCCGTTTCAGGATTTCCTCCCTGGATATCGGTTCGTCATGGACCCCTTTTTCCGCCTTTGTGGAAGGAGAAAGAAAAGGTTCCGGGAACGCCTGGTTCTGCTTCATGCCGGCAGGCAACTGAACACCCGAGATGGAACGTCCGGCCTTGTAATCCCGCCAGGCGGAGCCGGTCAGGTAACCGCGTACGATGATCTCGAGAGGAACGACGTTGCACTTTTTAACCAGGACCGACCTCGGGGACAATTCCTTTATGATATGGTTCTTTATTATATCCGCGGTTTTTTCGAACCAGAAGACCGAAATGCGGTTCAACAACTCGCCCTTGCAGGGTATGGTGGTCAATACCCTGTCAAACGCGGAAATCCTGTCCGATGTGAAAATAAGAAGCTGCGAACCCAGGTCCAGGATATCCCTTACCTTGCCCTTGTACAAAGGCTTTCCGGTGATATTTTTGCCCGGAAGCAACTTAGCCAGTTCCTCCACATCCAGGTCCTTGACTGTCGACGGTATGAGATTGATGAGTTCCCGTTTATCCATGACTATATGTCATCCCGCTTGCTGATGACCCTGGCTATCAACCCGTACTTCACCGCCTCTTCCGCGTTCATCCAGAAATCCCTGTCCGTATCCCCGGCAACCTTGGCGACCTTCTGGCCCGTTTCCTCAGAAATGAGGATGTTGATCTTGTTCCGCAGTTTTTCCAGTTCCTTGGCATGGATTTCGATATCCGTGGCCACGCCCCGCATCCCGCTCAAAGGCTGATGAATGAGGTAATGGGAATTGGGCAGCCCTATCCTGTTGTCCTTTTCAGCCGCCAGAAGGATGATGGCCCCCGCACTGGCGACAAGCCCCATGCCAATGGTGATAACCTTCGGCTTGACGAAGCGGATCATGTCGAAAATGGCATAGCCCGCATCAGCATCCCCACCGGGAGAATCGATGAACAGCTTGATGTCGTCATCGCCTTCCGCTTCAAGCAACAGGAGCTGCTTGACGACTTTTTCGGCCAGGGCCTTGTCCACTTCGCCGGAAAGAAGGATGGAACGCGTCTTCATGAGCTTGTCGATCAGGTTGTCGTCTTTCTTTTCCTTGTCCTTGTCTTTTTCATCATTCTCTTCCGAGTTTTTCATCAAATTGATTTTCAATAATTCTTTCTCTGTCATGGTGATAATACTACAGAGGGTGGGAAAAAAAATCAAGGGGGGGGGAAGGAATGCTGGTTGGAAGAATTTTTCTAAACTACCAAGAGGTATTTTTCTATCTCGAAAGAACCGGCGCATATTTTTAAGAATTCACAAGATATACTTTCAAGCTTTTCATGATTTATACAGCCGATATTATAGAATTTTATCACTGAAGGGTTTGCACGAAATCACTAGTTTTCCTGTCATTCATCCAAAATCGGGAGTATGCATGAAAAATAAAATGAACTTTTAAGGTATCTTAATACTTTACGTATCCTGGGGCTGGGTGATGCGATATTCGCCATTGCAATGACACTTTTCATGCCTGCCATCCATATTCCGGAGTTTCCTGATTAAAGTGGATAATTCCAGGATTTCATGTTGTTTTAAACTGCTTATAAAACAGATAGAGAAATAAAAAACAGAACGAGTTGATAATATGCCACAATCCATGGCCCTGTATAAAATGATTATCAGGGCTGAATATCAACCCGAAGCCATCGAGTATCCAGAAAACAAAGGAAATAATAAATAACATTATTGCCATTCCCATATATTTATAATCACGGCTTTTATCGATG
>JAFGKU010000021.1 GCA_016928415.1 Spirochaetales bacterium | reverse complement strand
GCCCAGCATGCCGCCAACACTTCCAACGCACACACATTCGGGACCGGGTCCGGCGAGTATGCCGAGGGAAATCACAACCACGATTCCGTGTATGCCGGAGGAAACCACACGCACCAGGTAACCAACGACGCGGCCAGTCCCACAACCGTTAACGGAAGAAGTTTTAAATTCAACGGGGCGACCCTCTCGGAAACGGGCGGGGTCGTAACCATCAGCGGGTATGAACCGGCATTTACGAAAAATACCGCTTTCAACAAAAATTTCGGTACCGGTAATACCGAAGTGGCCAGGGGGGACCATAACCATGGTACGACATACGCCGCTGCGGGACACAACCACGATACAGCTTACGCTGCCGTGGGACACAACCATGACGGGTCCTATGCCTTAAAATTATTTTTTAACCAGGTGGTGAATCCTGCCTTGTCCCCGAACGGCGGACCGGCCGGAAGCAATCCCGGTGAAGCGGAAATTTTAATTGCCGATAATGCGGCAACCAAAGCCCGAATACAGGCATTGATGGCAGCCGGGGAGACGATTGTGGTGAAGGGGTTCTCTGTAGAAAATGCTTCTACAACAATAGAACTTGTTATAACTGGTGCAACGATTTACCACGATGTCCCAACAGACAATTACTACCTCCGTTTTCATTTGAGCGACGGAACCAATAATTACAGACCAACTGTTGCCCCCTGGATGAATCGTCAATGCTTTATTACCTATTTTTTATTTAATTGAAGGGTATATTATGAAAAAAATATCCATAGGAACTCTTTGTATTGGAGTAATAATTGGTATAACTTTTTGCACATTGGTTTCAAGCACTCACACTCATGACGAATACGCATTAAAATTTTTCTTTGATCAAGTGGTGAATCCTGCATTATCCCCGAATGGCGGTCCGGCCGGAAGCAATCCCGGTGAAGCGGAAATTTTAATTGCCGATAATGCGGCGACCAAGGCCCGAATACAGGCATTGGTTGTAGCCGGGGAGACGATTGTGGTGAAGGGGTTTGCTATAGAAGGCACCGGTGCGGTTCAATTAACCATTACCGGTGCAACCATTTTTCTCGATGGAGCTTCTACATACTATTATTTACGCTTTAAAATAAGTGATGGGACGAATAATTACAGACCAACAGCTTCTCCTTGGGACAACAGACAATGCCTTATTACATATTTTATTTTTAATTAGGTTAAATAATTATGAAATTCAAAGAGCTATCCGATTGCTAACGGATAGCTCTTTCATTTAAGAAAAAATTATTCATTAAGCAGATATAAAGTGCTGTAATCCGCAGAGGCATCTCCTGTTTGGTCACCACCAGTTAGATATATGGATCCGCTACAATTGACAGCTTGTGCATAAACAACAATGGCGGGTGTCGTATATGTTTCCGCGCTCCATATTCCGCCTGCTATAGTTAATTTCTCAATACCATTTCCCGCCGTTCCGTCAATAACACCGCCGAACACATAGATATTAGTGCCAACAGCACAGGCATGTCCGAAACGTGTATCTCCCAACTGGTTTGCACTCGTTGTCCAGCTTCCACCTGCCGTTGCAGTCTCATATGAATCAAGGATATCGCTGGTAGACGAACGACCTCCTATCGCGTAAATAGTTGATCCATTCACTGCGAATCCTAAAAAATAACGCTCAGATACTAAATCAGGAGGGGTTGCTGATATAGAATCACCTGAACTGTCATAGCTGTCAACATTATTCAGATATTGCCACCCTGCATTGTAATAAATGCCTCCCATCAAATAAACAGTCCCGCTTACAGTACAGGCTGCAAGGTCGGCACGCACGGGATTAAGCACAGCGGTTTTTGTTGTCCATGAAGGCGTACTCGCAATTGTATCCAGTTCTTCAATCGTACCAATAAAATTATCACCCGCATCATAACCCCCAAAAACATAAATCTTGGTACCCACCACCGCCGCCGCGTGACGGGCACGTGCCGTGTTCAGTGTAGCAGTCATGGTGGACCAGGTATTGTTTATCGTGTCATATCGGTAGGTTGTATCCGTCGCGACCCCGCCGGAATTGAATCCACCTATAACGTAAATATAATCACCGACAGCAACCATCGCATGATTGCATCTTGCAGCCGGCATGGAGGCCTTCTGTATCCATACAATTGTATAGGTGGCCGTGGCCGTTGCGGAAGGTTTGTAGGATGAAGCAAATGCCCTTGCCTTGATTGTTTTTGTTGCGGAAATCTGGAAAGGAACGGTATACGGGGTCGATGATTCGTCCGGGATCGATCCGTCATCGGTATACCTTATCTGGCTTCCGGTATTCAAATCATTGATCGTCACCATCATATTCGGGTAAAATCGTGACCCTGACGCAATGGCAAACACCGGTGTTTTCAAAGTATCCGCATCTACATTGATATCCTGGCAACCGGCTATAAGAAAAATACCAGCTAAAATACAAATCAAAAAAAGGACAGGCAGACAAACCTTCATGACATTCCTCCAATTTCATTTAATCTTAAAAACGCAATAATTAAAATTGGACACCCTGATAATATCAGTAATTTTGATATTGATTTACCGGAAGTCTTTCCCCTGATGTGATTTTCGAAGTGCCTTTATGCCGATTATACATCCTTCTTTTTATTTTATCCATCGGAAAAATAAAAAAATACGCCCAAGTTCCGGTAAGGAACGTTGAGAAACATATTTTACGAAGCACCGGGAGTCGTTTTACTATAATTCCATGCCGAACAGGAAGCCCCATCTATCCACGGAAAACCGTTCTACGGAAAATAGACTGACCGGTTTAAAAGAATACATGGTGTAGCTTGCTCCTATCACCGGTTTGTACCCTTTTATATCAATACGGAGTGACAGGGAATGCTTCATTTCAATGCCTTCATAAACATATTTAGTCCCGCTCCCCCCGGTATAACCGTATGTATACCCGATGTGGCGCAGGAGATCAAAACCGTATTTGATTTCAAGGGCGGGAACGGGTGTGTATACCGCCGTGCCGCCTGTGCGGAATTCAAAGCCTTCATCCTGGTAGGAAAAAGACGTAAGTGCGGGAAGTGCTGAATAATAAAACTCCCCTTTAATGTCGGTGTACAAAATCATGATGGATGTTAAATAATATCCTTTTATCATTAAAGGCCCCAGTTTTAATTCCAGGTCACCGCCTGCGTACGGATAAAGATTAAAGACATCCTGGTTTTCATAAAATACGGAGAAGGCAGGAATATTTATATACCCGTATTTTTCCTGGTTTATCCACTTTATATTCAAGAGAACACGGGCGTTCAAGGCAGCGTAAAAATCATTACCGGCAAAATTCCATTTAAGAAAATTCTCCCGTGTACGAAGAGCGGTAATATCAAGGTTTTTCGTGCTGTCTACAGCGGTTGTGGAACCGCCGGCTTCATCGTAAACCGCCGTCGAACTGGACAACGAAAACTCCACGCTGGAATACAGCCAGGGAGACCAGAGGAGCCCCAGTTCGATATTTCCCTCCATGGCCCCGTCCGTATTGGGCGCCATGTTCAGGTCAAACGTAAAAAGTGAATCTTCCCCGTTGTCGTCATCCGTTTGTTGTGCCGTTACCCAGGAGCAGATAAGTAAAAGACAAAATAAAAGGATAATAATTTTTTTCATGACTGTGGTTTTCCTTTTCGTGCAGATATTTTTAAGCTTCGAACAAATCGATTCGACAACTTATGACAAAACTCTATCATATACAATGTGATTCCGCAATAATAAAAAAATTTTCTAGTCCCGGTTCTTCCACGGTTCACTGATAAAAAGCTCCAACGGATTTTCCGTTTTATCGGGGACAATGCCCGGATCGTGAAAAGTGTATATTTTACCTTCGAATTGTCTCAAAAAATCCAGGAATTTCCCGTTTGCTTCCGGATTATAAACGGCCGCGGAGGGTATATCCTTTAAAAAATTCCGGGGAAAATAACACTCATCACCCGCCAAGAGAATTTTTTCATCCCCGGTTTCAATGAACACCACCGATGAACCGATTGTATGGCCGCCGATTTTTTTCACTGTTATGAAGTCCCAAAGCGTATATTGTTCCGTAAAAGTGAAAATCTGCTTATTCTTTCGAAGCCAGTCTGCTATATCGCGGGAAAAAGGTTTTTTATAAAACGCATTCAATTCGTCTTCCTGGATAATGATACGGGCATCTGGATAATCGGCAATACCGCCTATATGGTCAAAATGGCAATGGGTGATGATTATATGGGTTATATCCTCAGGATTAAGCTTTAATGCATTAAGAAGGTTCAACGGCGGGATGAAGCTAATCCCGTAACTTTTAATGTAAGAGGGGTCACTTGTACCGGTATCGATTAACAATATGTAATCCCTATACTTCAACAGGTAAAAAAGCCAATGGAAATCAAGCCGGGTATTCGTTTTATCCCCTCGGAAAATATACCCGGAGGCCATTTTTGAAATTCCATACCTCAAAGCATAGAGTTGGAATGCAGGAGCGGCCTTCTCAACATGTATAGCCGGCTCCCGTGATTTCCCCGTGCATCCGCAAACAAGAATGCCGATTATCACGATAAAACAGGCAAAACGTATCAAGCGGTCCTCTTTCTCAGGAGCAGCAGGAAAAGCAAAAGGCCTGCCGTATAACATACCGTGCCGGTGATAAACGTGACGCTGAAACCGTATGTTGAAGAAATCAACAGTGAAGTTGCCGAGGCCACCGTTGAGAATATTCCGCTTACCCCGAAAAGCAGGGAGGCATACTCCGCGGACGTGTTTTTCTTGACGATTTCAAGAATTTGCGGAAAGGGCATTCCCATGCAGAAAGTAAGGGGGAGTATCATGACGGCCGAGGCAAAAAGTTTTGAAGTGAAATCGAGACCGGCCAGAGACCGAAACAACGGATCGAGCCAGAAAATCATGACGGCCAGGAATATGGGTATGGCAAGAAGGCATATCCCGAGGACCAGGCGATTCAGGAATCTGCTTACGAAACTTCCTATGCCGCTGAACAGGAGCAGGCCGCCGAGTACGACAACCAGGGAATACATGGGTGCACCGATAAAGCGCTGGAATTTCTGCATAAGCACGATTTCCACCAGCATGTAGCCGAAACCGATAACGGCCACGAAAAGCACGGGGGGAATCAGGGACATCCTGTACTGTCCCGCCTTGGCCGTGATGATGATCAATACGGGAATCAGTATGGCAAGGCTGAAAAGGAGTATAATGTTGAAAATTTCCCTGGCATCCGCCGAATTTTTATAAACCCTGAACGGAAAAGGGGAATCGTCTGTTGCCGGGGACAAATCCATCACGACAGGATAATCTACCGAATCAAGGATTGACCTGAGCCTGTATTCATCGCCTTCCGACAGGGAGGCCTTGTTCAGGTAAAAAGTGTCACGGCCTGTTTTACGGTAAGCATTCAGCATGAATCGAAGGTCCTGCGGGTCATTCAGCTTTGTAATGACATCATGCATGAAATCCTCGACAGAAAAATATTTCGGAATGTTCTCCCGTTCCAGTTCATCGGGTTTCCTGATAAAAGCGGAAAGGGACGAATCCGTTTTCATGCGGGGAGAATGGAGCAGGGTCATATTATGAAACGCCTCCCCTTCTTCCAGCTTTTTTATAAACTCATTGAACTCATCAATTTCCTTTTCAGTGAACGGCTCCCTTTTCAAAGTAAGGGTCCTGAAGGAACTCCCGCCTTTGGAGAAATCCCAGCTGAAAACATGGATACAGTCTTCCGGCTTTTCAATTCCCATTTCTCTCATGGCCCTTTTCACAGTGTTGATGAATTTGAGGAAAAAGAACCGTCCCCTGTCATTCTTTAAGATTTCCTCGTACACAATGTATCCGTCGGTTCTGAGTTTATCTAAAAGAAGCCTGGTGGCTTCCACCGTATGGAAATATTCCGGGTTCAAGGTACAGATGGGACCGTGTTCCATATGGATGTTCATGAGGGAAATGATGTCGAACGTTTCCTTTGTATTCTCAAGAAAGGATCTTCCCTCGCCGAGATACGTTTCCACATCTTTATAGGGGAAATAAGCAAGGCGCGCGAACTGGCCTTCCAGCATCGTCCTGTATATTATGGGATTGATTTCGATTCCACTGACCGTGGCGCCCGAAAGCCTTTTGCAGGATTTGACAATACCATCCGCCGACAGCCCGACAACGAATATGTTGGCATTTTTTTTCCTGGGAACCCTTGCATCCCAAAGGTCCCCGTTGTAGTGGTGGAACGTGTCCAAAGCGGCACCGTCAACGGCCATGGCAACGATCCTGTCGTCATCTCCCGTGTATTCCACCCTCCCGAGCATATCGTCTTCCGAAAGGAGTATGCGGGAATTAAAACCGAATATCTTGTACAGATTTCTGAAGTCGGGATGGTATTTGACGTCAAAATTCAGATCAAGGGTCTCGATGTGTCCCAACTCACTCAACAGGTATTTAGCCCGTTTCCTGTCAAATTCATCGCCTTTAAGTACATAGGTTTTCCCTTCCGCATCAGGTAAATAAACCCTCTCAAGGAACGTTCTGTCCGCATTGTATTTAAACCATTTTCCATACCGGGACTTCAATGCGGGTACTAATTTATAAAGGAAAATATCCTCCGGTATTTCTCTCGCAGTAGACAGTACGGCATCCGGTTCTAGCAGGGGTATCGGAAAGCCATAAAATCGGGGCATAAATCCCAAAACTTTCAAAAAATATCCGGCCCTTTCCAAATCGTAGGCATCCGAATGAAACGTGTATTGATTCCTCTCCTTATCAAGCGTGTAAACCCGTTTGAAAAATTCCAGCTGATAGTTATTTGAGTATTTTTCTTTATCAATCTCCCCCGTTTCCGAAATAATTTTTTCCTCAAAAACGCCGGCCTCTATCCGTTCCGGAATGCTCAAATTCTGATAGATGAATCCCGCAAAATTCAGGCAGGCAATGACGGATACCATGATACAGGCAATCTTGACCACAACATGGGGGATACGCAGCGACAACACGACCAATATTAACAACGGTACGAAAAGAAGAACAAAAAGGCTGTTTTCACTTTTGAAAAGCGGCAGCATAAGGATGGGAAACAAAACGCCGGCCGCCGAGGCTACAAGGTTTATGAAATACACGGTTGTTGATTCGCCGTGCATAAATATGGAAGATATGACGATCGAGGCGAAAATGAAAGGGAGGACCAGGAAATAGGGATACCGCAAAACACCGATATTGATGATGTTAAGGCAGGAAAGGACGATGGATATGAATAGAAAAAAAGCCGATGCAAGGATGGTAAAATGCACTTTTATTTTCCTCAGGTAAAAGGCTATGATGCCCCCGATCGAAATACCAAGCATGGCAATGCCTATCATGAAAGTTGCGCGAAGATAATTTGTAACAATCAGGAGTACATGGAACTGCACCATCTCGAACGCGATTACGAAAAAGGAGAAAAGGAACATTACGGCAAAATACAATGCCGGGTCGGGCAAGGTAAGAAAACGGGGCGACAATACCCTGTTGACCTTTATAAATATCTCAGAAGCCTTTTTTAAAAAACTCTTTACGCCCTCCCAAAAATCTCTGAAAGAATCGGGAAAAAAGGCGGATTTATTATCTTCAGTGACTGTCTCCTGTGTTTCAGTTACATCACCGTCTTCTTTCTTATCATCATAACCCTCAATCAGGCTTTCAACTTTCACCCGTTCTTTTTTTGTTGTCAGGGATTCTTTCAATGCGGAAAAAAGCGAATGAAAATAACTAACCGTTTTTTCGAACAGACTCTTCATTTTTTCAAGCATCCGCATCCCCTTACCGATCAAGAATTGATTTATAATCCGCCAAATCGAAGCTACCATACCCCTGTAAGCCATGTCAACTCGATGAATTCGAATGGAAAAATTTATTACCCTAATAAAAAAGAGAAAGGAATATATTCCTGTTAATTATGCAGTATAAAAAAACCAGAAAGCTTCGCAGCAGTATGTAATACTTATACCTGGTCGGTTACCGTCTATTTATTCTTTTCCCTGACAAAGTCAACAGCCTTGTTCAGGCCGCCCATGAATTTTTCCAGGTCCTCTTCAAAAACCATGATGGAAAACCTCTCAAAATCGCCTTCAGCCCGTTTTTTACTTTCAACGATATTCAAAAAAACATCGCCGTTCCTGTTTTCCTTGACATTGAAAAAATAGGTCCTTTTCCCCGCCCCGATATTGGATGAGAAAATCTCTCCTCGCAAACCCATACTCTTTACCTCGTTCTGTTAAGTAGTTTCAATAAGCCACTTGTATATTAAAAACGGAATTTATGCAAGCCGGGGATAGGGAGAGTTTTATATGGTGCCACGAAGATTGTTGAAAAAACAAAATACCCGGGGCACACTACCTGTCGGACCGGATTTCAAGCCAATTTAAGGATAAAAGGATTGAAAGAACTATTTTCAACAATCTTCGTGGCAGAAGAAAATATTTACAGGGTTCCGATTCCCCCACCCCGCCCCTCCCCAAATTTCCCGTTCACTATCTTGACAAAATGCGGAAATTCTATAATTATATATAAACAAAACGCGCCTGTCGTATAATGGTTATTACCCGAGCCTTCCAAGCTCGTGATACGGGTTCGATTCCCGTTGGGCGCTTAAAAAATTTGTTAAAAGGCTAATCTATTGTTGATAGATTAGCCTTTTTTTATTATTATATCATTTATTTAGCCGTTGCGTCACGTACAGCCAGGATTATTCCTCTTTATAAATATGCTTACCCACATAATAAAATTCGTAATCTTTTTCATCGGTCCAGTAGGCAATAAAGCTGTAAGGGTACCTGGCATCATAGACCAGGTACCACTTGGTCCATACAAATAAACTAAAAATACTGTCTAAAGACATTACAAAAACATTATATTTACTGTATTCCTTGTCCAGGGCCTTCATTCCGGCCGGAAAGTCGAATCTGGCGGGCAGGGATGTAATACTTTCGGTTTCCTGGAAACGAAATTTCATCGGGTAAATTCCCCGTTCGTTCGGTACAAGCACATCGCAATAAAAATCCTGATGCTTATTGGAAAGCAGCATACTTTGCAGCATAAAAACGATGTTATCGGTATCTACCGTATTTTCATTCAGTGGAAACTTGTGTTGCGACAACATGGAACCGTCTTTATACAGGGTCAGGATAATTGTTTTTGCTGCAGCATCCACATCAATTTGACGCCTGTCATAACCCTGTTTTTTGATTATTGAATCTTCCTTGATATGGAACTGGTTGGAATGGGAGATGAGTCTCATTTTCGAAGTAAAATATTTTTCGACCGTGGAGACACCGGATTCTGAAAAAAAGTAGTAACCGCCATCCTCTGTTTTTCGAAACAGGTATTCAAAATTACTGAGATACTGGCCTGCATGGAAGACTACTTCCCCGGTCCCCCGTTCGTATTCTGGAAACAGGGTAACATAGAACTTGTTCTCGGGTAGTAACATTTCCAGAGAATCAAGCCCCAATAAAGCACTACTCAGACAAAACATGATCATGAGTACAGCAAAAACCCGGAACAAGGAAGATTTCATTACCATAATTATCTCCAAAGCAGATAAAAATTGAATTTTCAAGACCTATTTTACCCCAATTAATATCAGTTTTCAAGATAGTTCCTGGCCAATTTTCATGTCAGTAATCCAGTATATTTAATTATACCTCAATTATTTGATTTTTATTTTTATTTTAATATAATTTTAATCACTGATAATTTTGTACTGTAACAGTATCAATTTCTGTCTTTATACTAAGGAGGTTTCTTGAAAAAGATTCTTTTCGTATTTCTGATTAGTGTCATAATATTTTCGGGGTGCGATAAAACAGACAAGTCCGCAGCTTTTTGCAGGTATTAAAATACCTGCAGATAATAAGAGCGGTACATCTGAAATAGATAATAATTGAATGTATAATAATTTAAGGAGGAAAAAATTATTATGAAAAAAATTGCCGTACAGCTTGTATGCATAATAATTGCATTCGCAGGATGCGTTTCAGGTCCGGATGCAGATTCAGATTCGGTTAATACAATAAATACTGTCTTTGAAAAACCTGCAAGTACTATAAAATATGAGAGTTCAGGCAAATTCATACCTGTTCAGCAGGGACAATGGGTAACTCTTCGAAAATACGAAGGCAATGACAAGGTAATATTCAAGTATTCAGTTTATAATGACAAAGATACAAATACATGGATTGAAATTCAGGACATACGTTCAGGCAAGGAAATTATTGTTCAATATCAGATAACAAACCTGAATGCAAAGTCAATCAATGAACTGGGTATTATTAAAGGACATTATTATATGAATAAAAGGCAAATGGACAATGTTGCCATGATGATGACTACCTATTTAATACCTATATTTCCTCCAGTCAACCTTGAAAAACTGAACCTTACAATTACAACACCAGGCGGAATATTTGAACATGTATACGGCAAGTCCGGCTCAACAAGCATTGATTATTCTTTTGAAAGTGAAAATGTTTCTATTTCTATAAAGGACATGCAGAGCGGGACCATGTTCTATCATCCGGCCCTGCCATTAAATGGCCTTGTCGGCTGGAAATCTACTAAAGATAATGCAGAAGTAGTCGATTTTGGTTTCAGCGGAGCAGAGCCTGCAGTGGAATTATAATTCACTGAAGAAGAAGCCACCACCCATGGTGGTGGTGGTGGTAGACTTTATTCCAACCGGACAATTGTATATCCCGGTAAAAGGATAATTTCGAGGCAAAAATACATTACCAATTATCAAATTATTCTCACTATACGGCTTTTAAATACCCCATATAATCATATACAGGGCAGATTGTTTAATTTTATCTTGCTGAGAATATGAGCATAAGGGGTCTTTGAAAAAATCATACCTTTCTTCTCAATTTCCGTAATTTATCCCTCACCTATTTGCGGATTAAAATTTTTAAAATGAAAAAATTTTTATCGTAAATAAAAGTTGAGAGATATTGAATGATCGGTTTTTCAAAATTCCCCAAAATAAAAATGTTTTTAAAAAGTGAAGGAGGATTTATGCGAATTAAAAAAATCTTACTGGCAGGTTTTATGGTATTGGCGGCGGTCTTTGCAGTGCCGGCACAATCGATTTCACTACCCGGAACATATTACATAGAAAGCGGCTATGGTGCGGGTCTGTACCTGCACGCCAATGGCGACGATGCCACCATTTCCACTTTGACCGGCAATTACAGCAAGTGGAACGCCACAAATGTAGACGGTACCTATATGCGGTTCGATGCGGTGGGCAACAGCAACAGTAACCGCAGGCTTCATGGATATCCGACGGGAACGCATGACGTGTCGATCGGACCAACCACCTGGAACGGACCTAACTGTCAATGGCGCCTGATCGATGCGGGAAACAACCAGTTCAGGATCCAGCACAAACCGACCGGCTTATGGCTCCGTTATGACGGAAATACCGTACACCTTGCCGCCACCTCCAAGACGGGCGAATGGACCAAATGGCGGTTCCTGACCCAGGCGGTCTCCGCAACCCCTACACCTACACCCGGGTCCAGCAGCGGCGGTAATGCCCGATGTGTTCCTTATGTGGATATAAGCCTGGCAACGGGATCCCAGGTTGCCGGCAATGTGGCATCGGCGGGACTTCCCGGAATTACCCTGGCATTCCTGGTTGACGGCGGCTGCACGGCCACCTGGGGCGGCGGACTGGGCAATGTATCCAACGCCACGTTCCCGAACGGGACTACCGTCAAATCCCAGATTGTCGCATTGAACAATGCGGGAAGAAAAGTGATCATTTCGTGGGGCGGCGCGTTAGGATCCGTACTGAGTTCCTGCGGTAACGCCAGCAGCGCACAGGCCATGTACCAGTCGGTCTTCAATGCGTATCCGGCCATCGCCGGACAGGACTTTGACATCGAAGGCGGTGTCAACGTGACGGTGCTTGCCAACGCGCTTGCCGGACTGAAAAAAGCCAACCCCAACAAGATAATCTCTCTGACCCTGCCCGTTCTGCCCATCGGCCTGGTCCAGGCGGGACTCGACATCGTGAACGCGTGTCACAACGCAGGGTTCCATCCGGACTGCATCAACGTAATGGCCATGGACTACGGCTCATACTATGATAACGGGGGCAACATGCTGCTCTCGGCAAAGCAGGCGGCACAGGCAACACGGACCCAGACCGGTGATCCGATCGGCCTCACACCCATGATAGGACAGAACGACACGCAGGGTGAAATTTTCACTCTTGCCAATGCCACCGACCTTGTAACCTGGGCAAAGGGACAAAACTATATTGTCCGGCTCGCCTTCTGGTCGCTGTCACGCGATAACGGCGGCTGTCCGGGACAGACATGGGCATCACCCACGTGCAGCGGCGTATCACAAAGCACGTGGCAGTTTTCGTCAATCTTCAAGGGCTTTTAGTCCTGTTCTCCTAATCCCTACGTTTGAACGGCCTTCCCCCCAAGGCCGTTCTTTATTTTTGTGACATATTGAAAGAACCTCCAGAAACCAGTATGATGCCTGGAACAGATGGAATTATGAAATGAAAATAAACACTATTGACGAATATTACGATCGAATTCCTGAAACCGGACGTTTGAAAAACGGCACTGGAAAACTGGAATTCATCCGGACCAATAGTATTATCAGAAGGTATCTCCCCGAACCGCCATGCAGAATACTTGATATGGGCGGCGGTGTCGGCATGTACTCCTTTTACCTTGCCGAATTGGGGCATGAAGTATGGTTCGTCGATCCCTCAGCTGAACAGGTTTCGATTGTCAAGGATGAAAACGGGGAATCCAAAAACAAACTTCATTCCATAATGCAAGGCGATGTTTTAAAACAGGATTTGCCGCACGGATATTTTGATATCATCCTGGCCATGGGCCCCTTTTATCATTTACAGGATAACAGGCAGCGGGCGGCCGGACTTATAAACCTCCGTACGTTCCTGGCTCCGGAAGGTTTTCTTGTTACCGCCTATATCTCCCGGTTCGCTTCATTACAGGACGGGTATGCAAGCGGCTTTATCAGCAACCCTTCCTTTCAAAAGCTTGTTGAGGGGGACCTCAAAACGGGATGCCATGATCCCGAAAGTGATAAATATTTCACAACCGCCTATTTCCACCATCCCGACGAGATTATCCCGGAGCTTTCTTCAGCCGGGTACAAGGTAAAAGACTTGCTGGCAGTAGAGGGATTTTTCTGGCTGCTTGATGATCTTGAGGAGCTTTTGATGGGTGAAAACGAACGGGCCAAAATTCTGAGTTTCCTGGATACCATTGAGAAAGACAGATCTATCATGGGGACATCAGCCCACATTTTAGCCGTTTCCCAAATAGATAAGGAACAGGTTTAAATGTAATGGATCAGGATTCTGAAAAATTCAAAACCGCCTTAATGCGGGATGATCTGTTTTTATTGAGAAAAGTAAAAAAATCGGACAAACACAATCACGGCATCTACGGTATCACCTGTGAAGATTTACTGGAAATTACCGGAGGAAAATTTAAAAAAAGAACAAAAAAGTTATGGGGATTGTTCGGATTCGGATTATACCTGCGTAAATTACGGCCTTATACAACAACAAGGGAAATATACGAAAAAATTCTGGAAAAAATGATTATCACCGCCATCAATGACGGTGTCCGGCTCCTGGAATCCAGTATGGATATCAATTTTCTCAAATTCTACGGTTACAATATAAAGCCGTTTCTTGATTTTATCATTACCCTGAAAACCAGATATAAAAACAGTATTCAATTCAGACCTGAACTGGGTATTAACCGTCCCCCGAAATTCCAGGTTGTCGAAAAATATTATTATCCCCTGGTTGATTCCGGGGTTTTTGATTCCATCGACACGTACGGGAAGGAGACGAACGCGTACGATGATTATTTAATTCCGCTATATCGATATGCCAAAAAAAAGGGATTGAAAACAAAAATCCATACCGGTGAAATGCTGGGACCAAAGGCCATTGAAAAAACAATTCTCAAACTGGACATAGACGAGATTCAACACGGAATCCATGCGGCTAAAAGCAATAAAACGATGCGTTTGATTCGCGATAAAAACATTACGCTGAATGTCTGCCCGTCAAGTAATGTGGCATTGAGGGTCGTAAAAAGCCTGAAGGCCCATCCCGTCAGGCAGCTTGTGGATTCCGGGATAAACGTAACAATTAACACGGATGACCTGGCGATATTTCACAGCACCGTGTCAAATGAATATTGGCAGCTTTACAAAGAGAAGGTTTTATCAATTGAGGAATTGAACAGAATCAGAGAATGGGGACTGTCGATATTATCCTGACCGGCGGCCGTCACGAAAGGAAGGTAATTAACGGTATGGAATTATATGGCAGACAAAACAAGAGTATAGGAAAGAAAATATATTTATTAATAATGGAACTGTTTTTTATCCTGATTTCGTACATGGTCCTGTTCTTTGATAATGTACCCTTCACCTCCATTCCCATACCCCATCAGGATTTTCTGCCGCGATTGGTTCTTTTCTGTTTTAATATCATTGTATTTCTGCGATTCAAACTCACCTTTTTCATTTTTCTTAAACGGGCTATACCGATGGAGGAAGCAATTTCCGTTTCCATCGCGTTTGGCCTTTACTTTGCCGGTTTCAGTTTGCTGGCCAATTTCGGCATGTCCTTGAACTGGGTATTGTTCGTTTGCGGCATGGTATTGTTCCTCGCGGGAAGCCTGTTCAACACGGTATCCGAATGGCAGAGACACAACTGGAAAAAACAGGAACAAAACAGGGGCCGCCTGTTTACAAAAGGCCTGTTCCGGTTTTCAAGGCATATCAATTATTTCGGGGACTTACTCTGGGTTACAGGATACGCGCTTGTCACCATGAATTTATTCGCCCTTATTATTCCCGGCCTTCTGTTCCTGTTCTTCCAGTTCTACAACATCCCGGTGTTGGAGAAACATTTGAGTGAAAAATATGCAACGGAATTAATGGAATACAAAAACAAGGTCAAGGGATTCATACCCTTTCTATTGTAGGGCCGTTAAATAGAAATTCAGTCCTTGCCTTCCTTTTTCATTATCCCCTGATACACTATAAGGTTGGGAATCTCTTTCCATACGCTTTCCGACAGGCTGTACCCGTATTTTTCCAGGATTGTAAACCCGTAGGTATCTATTCCAATCTCCTCAATCCATATCACGAGCGGAGAGCGGCCCGGTATCCTGAGACTGATGGTTCCCTTGAATACTGATAGGTCGAGCATTCTTTCGGCAAATGAAAAAGCCGCGTGCATGGAGACAATCCTGGTTCCGAATATAAAGGAACAGAGGCAGGCATCGCCGCCGGTAAACGATAACCTCATGAAGGGAACAGGTTCTCTTTCACGATTGGCGTTAATGAGATTGGCCGTCTTTTCAGAAAATTGCAGGTATAAATCGCTTTCTTTCTGCAGAAGATACGTTCCGCCCAACAAGGAAGCTTCAGCGCCGTCCTGGGCATAAAGACCGGTTATAATAAAATATAAAAGTAATGTAATCAAAATTTTCCGGATACCTTGCATGCAAATACTCCCTTTGTTTCAAAGTATACTATATAATAAAATTTTATTCTATCAAAGCAATCCTGAAATTTTGATCATTACTGGCGGTTGAAAAAAAAGGGCTGCCCGGGTTTATTACCCGGACAGCCCTGGCCGTTCATGTCATGTCAATTCTTACCGTTTATGGACAATTACCCACAAGGTTCCATCCATACTGGCCCCAGGGTCCTGAGGGTTCCAGATAACCATAGGAGGCATTTTTACAGCTCCATAATTGATTGTTATTTACCCTTAAATCACCGACTGAATAGTTTGTCCACGGTTCATTCGCATCCCAGGCCGCCACTCCGGAACAGGTTCCGCCGCTGCCGGGAGTGGGTGTCGGTGTGTTTGTCGGGGTCGGAGTATTGGTGAGGACAGGGGTATTCGAAGGCGTGTTTGTCGCAGGAGGTGTTGTCGGGCTGTTCGTTACCGTGCCAATCGTGCCGAAGATTTCCCATTCGGACAGCTGGAGAATCGTTGCGCCGGGGTTAGCCGTCAGGTTGAGCCTGTAGTAGCTGAAGCTCTGAGAATTGGAGAACGTGAATTCACGAAGCTGGAAATAGTTCGGGAAGTCCTCTCCGCTCCGAGAGTCAAGAGTTGTCCAGGTTGATCCGTTGGTCGAGCCCTGGAATGTCCAGCTGTACGGGTCCCTTTCGTGCGCGTCATTGGCCGACGTAATCGTGTATTTCGTCACAACGGATGAAGCACCTGATTGCTGGAACTGCACCCAGGCGGACAGGTGGAATGTCAGGAATTTTGTGGAGGATGAGTTGTCGATCAGTTTGGAGATGTCTTCGTTAGCTGGTGAGTCCGCGTACTGTGCGGATACCGTGCCGCTCAAGTTGGTAATGTCGGTCAGCCCCGGAACAGGTGTGGGTGTTTTCGTAGGCGTATTGGCCGGGGGCGGTGTCGGAGTATTGGTGGAGGTTCCCGCGGCGAACGCGAACCAGTTAACGTTGAAGTCGTTTCCTTCAGCCACGAACTTAAGCGTATGATTCCCGGCTGACAGGCTGATGCCCGTTTTCTGGATTGTTGTCCATGTCTGCCATCCGCCCGTATTTGATACCGTCATTGTGCCTGTTACATTCGAATTGTCTATTTCCATATGGAATCCGGGATTCGTGGTGACCTGCGTAGCCACCCTTGCCTGGAATGTGTAGGTTCCGGACGAGGTTACATTGATGCCGAAACTGAGCCATTCACCGGATACCACCCATCCCACATTATATCCGCCTTCACCGCAGGCTTCAATATCCACGTCATCGGACCTGTAGGCTCCACCGGCGTTACCGGCAGAAGTGTCATAAAAACCGGTGTAATCTTCCGCCTGAACCGTTCCCGGGATGGAAACGGCGGCGCCCGATGTCGGCGTGGCTGTATTTGACACGGGAGTCGGGGTATTGGTCGAAGTCGAAGTGCCGTATTCATGCGCACCGCGGTCAGGACTTCCGTTGTACAGGCTGTTGCCGAAATAGTCCCTGCCGCCGTTACCGGAGATTGAAACGCCGGAATCCTTTGCCGGAGAATTTGACTGGAGCTTGTACCCGTCAACCGTGTTCCTTCCCGTGCCGCCTGAACCGGGGTTCACAAACAGGGGGTCGCTTGTAAGCTTGTGGGCATCGTAAGGTTCGGTTCCGGGATGATACCCGTAGAACAGGTTATAGTCGAACGTGGAAGACCCGGTCAGTTCGTATACCGCCGAGGAACTCCTGTTCCAGATGATGTTGTTTTTATAAACGGCGCTCTGAGGCGGGCCATACCATTCGGTCTCGTTCGATTCAGTTATCTTGGGTGCGGAAATATGCGTGTATACCGTGTTGTTGTAGATGGCAACGGTGGTTCCCGCGCCTGTTACCTGGAACAGACGGCTGCCCGAAGTGCCGCCGTCGTTCTGGCTGATGTTGTACCTTACAATGCCGTCCGTATTCTTTCCGGGACCTGAGCAGACCAGAACGAATCCGCCCTGGTTGTCATGGCTGTAGTTGTACTGGAGCACGCTCCTCCGGCAGGCATAGTCCAAATCGTATCCCTGCCCGTCATTGCAGGACTGGTTGCCGTAGGATTCATTGTACTGCATAACCGCGTCATTGCTTCCGAACGCCCATAACCCCACTGCAAACAGGCCTTCCCCCAAAAATCTCTGAGGCCTTATCACGACGTTATACTCAACGAGCGCGTTGTCGGAGGTTGTGACAACAATACCGTCACCCTGTGTATCGGCGACCGTATTGTTCCTGATGACCACACCCGTGTAATGGAGCGGGGGTCTCGTTCCTTCACCCGCCGTATACGGCGCGTCGGAACAGAAATCCGTGTAGATGAATATACCCTGCCGGCCCACGTCGTGAACGTAGTTATTCTCGATCTTCACGTCATTATACTTGACCCATCCCGTGTCCGTTGACTGGGACAGGACATTGAAAATGATACCACCCCATGATTTGTTGACGTTGTCCATCCCCACCACGGCGCTTGTCACGTTGAATATTTCACAGTCCGTGATATAAAAATGGTTCAATACGGCGGGAGAACTCTGCGAGGTGCCGGGAAAGTCCGGTGCGTAGGCCGCGACGTAAATGCCCCTGCGCATATTGGCGCCGCCGGGATTGGTAAACCTGAGATTGCTTATCTCTATGTATTGCTGGTTCTTGAAATAAGCGGCGCAGGTCCAGTCCCATGTATTCCCCTGGATAAGGGGCTTGGTACCCGTTCCGTACATCCCGATTTTGATCGGATTACCCGAGGCACCGCTTCCCTTTACCTTCAGGGCGTCATCGCCGTAGTCACCCGTCGTGGTGCCACAGACAAAAGTGGCCCCTGCCTTGAACAGGATCTGGTCTCCAGGTGAATAGGCTGCCTTCTGGTTTACCTTCCAGATGGTCTTCCAGGGAGATGACGTGCTGGTCCCATTGTTATTATCATTTCCACTTACCGAGTCGACATAATAGCTTGTGGCGCTTAATGTTAATGTTGAAATTATAAGTACTAAAATTGAAGAAAATATAATTTTTAAACAAGAGCGTCTATTCATAAAATCCTCCTAATCTGTTTTTTTGAGGACTTTTTAAGATGAATCACTTTTTGAATGCTTATACTCTTGATTTAGTCGCTAAATTGTGTGTAATCCCTCCTTCCAATAGAATTACTTAATTAAAAATTAATGATAAATTGACCTGAAAAACACCTGCTTTTAGGTAGGGTTTATCTAAATTTACAATAAATAGTCATGAAAGTTACTAATTTTACTGATTTTACCCCCCAAAAAAAAGCCTGCCGCTTTTATAACAAAAAACGGCAAGCCCGGTTATTCATTGTGCAAAATAAATTTATAGAATTTTAATCAAATCATTGATGACATGTTTAAGGGAATCAACCTTGTTATTCTCGATTTTATCCATCATTTTCTTTTCACAGGCCTCTTTTTGATCTTCCATGACCCTCAGGCATTTTCTGCCGGCTGCTGAAAGCGATAAAATTAAAAACCGTTTGTCCTCGGAATCCTCGGACGGATTCAAAAATTTCTTTCTGATAAGGCTGTTAATCAACCTGCTGGCGCGTGAAGGGGATAAGCTGACCCTTTTTGAAATTTCACACAGAGGAACACTCTCGTCCGGTCTGATGGCGCAGATACAACTGAGTTCCCTGTTTGTTAAGCGGAAAGAATTGGTAATCTGATCTTCAATATTGCATTTCTGTTTCAACCTCAAGATAAGATCAATCAACCGTTCCTTTTCCTTAATGTTTTTCTCCTTCATGATATTTTCCTTTTCAATTGTAAAATGTATGCTAGTAGCAATAATTGCTTGGTACATTATTAATTAAAAATCAATATTTAGTCAATAAAAAAATGTAAGATTTTAAAAGAATTTTAGATTTTTTATGTTTTGAGCTTTATGGAACAATCAAAATCCAAATAGTTTCCACGTACCAACTACTAAAAGCGGGGTAGTGTCGATATACAATGTATGAATTTATGTTCATACCGCCAAATACCTGTTAAAAAATCTGACAACCATTTGACGGTACACACGTTAATACCCGTTCGATTCCCTTAGGTTAAAAAAAAAGCTTTCACTTTTTTTAGTGAAAGCTTAAGTATTAAAGCGAGCGAAGGGAATCGAACCCTCTGCACAAGCTTGGGAAGCTTGGGTATTACCTTTATACGACGCTCGCTTTGTTGAATATTCTACTTTAGCCACCGGCATTTGTCAAGTGACTTACTAATACCCCGGTTATTCCGGTTTTACTATGTACTGGCGTTTTACTTCCCTGTCAAATAAATACAGGATTATTTCAGTGCCGCTCCTGACAACGTACGGTATGGAAATTTTTCCGCCGGGATGCTTCATTGAGAGGAGTACTTCTTCCTCGTCGTCGATTTTGGCCACTATCTTCAGGTCCACATCCGTGGGATATTTATTGATGATATATTCAAAAATTCCAAAGACCTCATCCTTATCCAGTTTGGTGACCTCGTTTATTTCAAGGGAAACCACGCCGTTTTCCGGGACCGGTTGATCGGGAGGAGGATCCTGGGTAACCACGTACCCTCCCTTGTATTTGTTCTCTTCATTCGTCAGAGTGAATACGAAAGGTATATTCCGTTCCGCGAGTTTTGCCATGACGAAACTGAACGGCTTGCCACGGAAATCATCAAGCACGCGTTCCATGCCCGCGGGGCCCTTGCTGACAACGAGTTCCAGGTAGATAATCTTGTTTTCCTGAATCATGGTGCCCGGAGCCGGTTTCTGTTCGAGTATGGTTCCGTACTCCGCTTCATTATTGACAAACATGATGGGCTGCTTTATCTCCAGGAGTGCCTTGTCGGAAGATGCAAAAGCCTGCTGGAGTTCCAGGTTGAGCAGGCTCAATTTCTTGCCCACATAATCTCCTATCTTGTCAATTGAAGAGCCAATGCTTACGACAAGATGCACGGTCCGGCCCAGTCTTACCTCGGAGCCGGGATTCTCTTTCTGCTCAAGGATGTATCCCCGTTCCAGGGTGGTTGAATGCTTGATCTGGATATGCGGGACCAGTTGTTTTTCCTGGAGCTTCATTATGGCCGTTATAATATCAACCTTTACCGTTTCATTCGAGGTAACATCGGGAACCAGGGTTTTATTCTCGCCCTTCAAACTGATGAAAAAAATCAATGTTCCCAATAAAATCATTGTACCCAGAACGCCGATAATCAACAACACTATGTTCTTGAAGTACCTGGTTTCCTTATCATCATACCTTGAATTGGGTAACAGCCTCTTTACTTTTTCCCAAAGATTCTCCAAAAAATCTCTCACACTAAAACACTCCCTACAAAATTTGGATGCCCGTTTAAAAAGGATTTATAATCCATGGCTTTTTTGGTCATTACCTGGAGCCTTTTTACACAAAGAACACCTTCACCTGTATTTATCAGAATACCATGCCCTTTGTCTATACCAAACACTTCTCCGGGAGAGGCAGTTTCCGATTTTTTTTCAATTTTATAGATTTCCGCCTCCAGAAGGAGGATGATTTTGTCATTCCACGAGGTATAGGCATGGGGCCAGGGTGTATAGGCCCTGATCATCCGTTCAATGCGGCCTGCCGGCATTGACCAGTCTATTTTTCCTTCCTCCTTGTTTATCAACCGGCAAAACGTGGCCTTTCCCTCATCCTGCTGCATTGCCTGCATATCCCGGGAGTTAAGAATGTTTCCAAGCACGGAAACCAGCATGCGGGCCCCCGTCTCCGCGAATTCCGCCGTTAATGAACCGGTTGTTTCCGATCCGTCAAGAGGCCTTTTTTCCTGTAAAAGGACCTCACCGCTGTCCATCTTCAGGCCGAGTCTTTGTATGGTGACTCCCGTCTCTTTTTCTCCTGACAAAATAGCGGCAGGGATGGGAGCCGGGCCCCGGAAAAGGGGAAGAAGGGAGGGATGGCAGTTTAATCCTCCCAAAGGAAACAAATCCAGGAAATCTTTTTTAAATATTTTACCGTAAGCCACGACAACCAGAATATCCGGTTTAATGTCCCGGACTTGTTCCAAAAAGGGTGAATCCAGTTGAAAGGGCTGTAAAACGGGAATTTTCAGGGATAAGGCGCGCTCTTTGACGGGAGAGTGTGCTATTTTTTTTGAACGGCCCGATGGTTTGTCCGGGGCCGTAAGAACGGCACAGACATTGAACGTTTCGGCGATTTCCCGCAATGCCGGTACGGCGAATTCGGGAGTACCCGCGAAAAAAATCTTCATCAGGAGGCGGCTTTCTTTTTCTTATTATTAATATATTCCGTTACGAGTTCCCGCTTCAGGCCTTCCGGCAGATGATCAATGAACAAAACACCGTTCAAATGATCGAGTTCATGCTGGATGACCCTGGCCAACAGGTTGTTTTCACAGGACAGGGTGAACGGACGTTCCTTTTCGTTATAGGCTTGAATTTTGACCGAACTGGGTCTTTCAATATCGGCATTCACCCCGGGAACACTCAAACAGCCTTCTTCATAAACATCCTGTTCTATGGAAGTTTCTATAATTTCCGGATTTATAAAAATCCGGGGTTTATCCTTCGGCACATTCGTAATGAAAAACCGCAGAAGACTGCTCACCTGAACGGCGGCCAGGCCGACTCCCTTCTGGCGGGACATTATTTCGAACATGTCCCTGAAGAATTGCCTGAGTTTTTCATCCACACCTTCCACGGGTGCCGATTTTTGCCTGAGGAGTTCATTCCCCAGAGTTATAACATCAATCATAGCATTGATAAATTATCCAATATGGCATGATAAAGTCAAGAGAGTAATGCCGATTGAAAATTGCCGGCGGCGATGACCAAAAACGGGTAATTCCGGATAAACGGGGGTATTGAAAGCATCTTCATGAGATCAGGAACAGGCCGAACCATATTCGCGCGCAACATACGGTAAAATTACATTATACTTAACAATCAAATTTCGATTTTATTGACGTTTTTTTATAAAAACAGATTGATCATTCAATGGATACATAATATAGTGATAAAAATAGAAAGTGATCCCATGAAAAAAAAGGAGAAACCATATGGAACCAACCACGATTACATCAACCAGGTTAAAACAAATCACGGATAATTTTAAAAAAGGCCTTGAATCATCAATAGGAATTTACCTCTTCAAGGGTTTGAGGATTCAGGTCAGCAAGTACAAGGCCTCCGGGTCTGAGAGATTTGCCCGGTTGTACCACAAACGGCGTGAAAACGGTCTTTGTGTCATCTGCGGCGCCAAAGTCAAGGAAAAAAATCCCAGAACTAAGAAATTGTACAGGTTGTGCAGCGATCACAGGGATAAAATAGACAGAAAATCCTGAAAATAATTTCTATTATTCGGTTCCAAAATGCGTTACATCCTCAAGATTTTTAAACGGTGAAATAGCCCTCAGTTTATCTACAATTCCAGGCAGAATTTCCAGCACCTGATCGATTTCACTTTCCGTATTGTAGCGGGAAAGCGACAGGCGGAGAGACCCGTGAATACTTGTAAAAGGAATACCCATTGCCCGCAAAACATGGGAGGGCTGGAGAGAACCCGAAGCACAGGCCGAACCGGTGGAAGCACAGATGTTTTCCTTGCTCAGGGCAAGCAGCAGGGCTTCCCCTTCCACGAAATGTATGCCGATATTCGTCGTGTTCGGCAGCCGGTCTTCCGTATGGCCGTTGACCTCCGTATTGGGGATACTGGCCAATATCCCTTTCTCAAGTTTATCCCGCAGTTTTTTCACCTGGTTATTCTCATCAAACAGATGTTCAGCTGCCAGTTCACAGGCCTTCCCGAGGCCGATTATGTAGGGAACGTTTTCCGTGCCTCCCCTTAAATTTCTCTCCTGGTGCCCGCCTATGATAAACGGACGGATTTTCGTGCCTCTCCTGACATAAAGCACACCGACTCCCTTGGGTGCGTGTAGTTTATGCCCGGAAAAGGATAAAAGGTCGACGGGAAGATCCTTTAAGCTGATTTTTATTTTACCCACGGCCTGGACCGCATCGGTGTGGAAATAGACTCCCCTCTCCCTTGCCATGGAAGCGATCCTGTCAACCGGGAAAATAACGCCGGTTTCATTATTGGCATACATGCAGGATATAAGCAATGTATTTTTCGTTATCGCCGCGGATAATTCGTCAAGGTCCAGCCTGCCCTTCCTGTCGACGCGTAATTCCGTCACGCGTACGCCGCGTTCATCGAACCAGGGAATCTGGTTTTTGATGCAGGGGTGTTCCACCTTGGTCGTGATGATATGCCTTTTCTCCGGATACGCTTCCATGATGCCCCGCAGCGCGAAATTGGCGCTTTCAGTACCGCAGGAAGTGAAAATGATTTCATACGGTTCACAGGAAAGCAGCTGAGCCACCTTTTCCCTTGCCTTTTCCAGTTCCCTGTGCACCCTTCCGCCGAAATTATGCATGCTGGAAGGATTCCCGTAACTGTCGGTAAAAAAGGGAAGCATGGCTTCCACCACTTCCGGGGCAACGGCCGTGGTGGCATTGTTATCGAGATAGATGGTCTTATCCTTCATGTTCCACCACTTCCAGTGAATCATCCACCAATTCCTTCAATTTATGCTCCACCAGCCCGGAGAGTGTCAACTGCGATGCATGGCATCCCTGGCAGGTGCCAAAAAGCCTGACAACGACCTTGTTGCCCTGAATATCCACCAGTTCAAGGTCGCCTCCGTCCCTGTTCAGTATGGGCCGGATTTCGTCATTAATGACCTTTTCAATCATCTTTACTTTCTGTAAAAACGACAGCTTCGGCTTCACATGCTCCCTTTTTCCGGTATTTTCATTCTTCCACACATCATCGAGCAAAGCCTGTATCTGGTCCACACATAACCCGCATCCGCCGCCGGCCTTGGTGTAATTGGTGATTTCCTCGACCGTATGCAGATTGTTGGCGAGGGCCACCCGCCTGATTTTCTGATCCGTGACATTGAAACATTTGCAGACAACCTCGCCGACATTATCCGGGTCGGCAACCTTTTTTTCACCGCGGTAAAAGGCGAGAGCCTCTTCAAGGGCTTCGGCCCCCATGACGGAACAATGCATTTTCTCCTTTGGCAGGCCTCCCAGGAAAGAGACGATATCATTATTGGTAATTTTCTTGACTTCTTCAATTGTTTTACCCTTGATCATTTCCGTGAGGGCGGATGCCGAAGCTATGGCGCTCCCACAGCCGAAAGTCTTGAATTTGGCATCAGCAATCTTGCCGTCCTTGATTTTCAATGTTAATTTCAATGCGTCACCACAGGCTATGGACCCGACTTCCCCTACCGCATCGGCATTTTCGATCTCACCGACATTCCGCGGGTGCTCATAATGGTCCATTACTTTATCCGTATAATCCCACATGCTATGCTCCTTTCGCATCCAGGTTTACTAAAAATAATCCTTAAGGAAAACTACAAAAAAAGACATGAATTGTAAATAAGGTGCCTGGCATAAAATTCACCGGCAACGGGAAAAATGACTTATTTTGATGCCGTATCCCGCTCAACTTACAACCTTGACAATGGCGGGATTTCATATTAAAGTAGAATGAGATTACGATAAAAAAGGTAAAACAGTTACGGACATGAAATCAATAATAGGCTCATGGCTATCATTCGGAATTCTTTCGGCCCTTTTAATTCCCGTGGCAATAATCGATGCTAAAGAAAAAAGAATTCCCGATATTTTCATTATAGCGGGGTTTATTGTGATTATTCCGGTAAGGCTTTTCCTGGCGGACGAAGTTTCATTCTGGTTTCTGCTTGACGGGATTGTCGGGTTTCTTTTTTTCGCCGCCATCTGGTTCGTGACCAGGGGGAAAATAGGTCTCGGTGACGCCAAGCTTTCGGCATTGCTGGCCTGCGGCATCGGTCTTCCCGGGTGGATTCTCACTGTTTTCCTTGCTTCTTTGACAGGCTCCGTTACGGGCCTTTTTCTTATGCAAATAAAAAAATGGGACCGGACGATGGGGATTCCGTTTGCACCGTTTTTAGGCATCGGCTTCGTCATTGCTTACTTTCTGAAAGACCCATTATTAAGGATTATCATGTATGCGTAAATTTACCAAAAAATTAATTATCCTTCTGGTTTTGTTCTCCTTTATATCCCCTTACATTTTTGCAGGCATTATAAAGGACATGAATTTCCCCAATGCCCAGATCATAGACATCCTCATTTTCCTGTCGGGTGAACTGGGAAAATCCATCGTACCGGATGAAACGGTTACGGGAACGGCCACTTTCCGGTTCATAAACGTGGATGCGGAAAAAGCCCTGAGGCTTTTTCTGGCGGCCTACAAGCTGTACCTCCGCATAGAGGACGATATTTACTATGTTTCGAGGATATACGCGGAATACGACCATGATAAGGATAAAATGAAAATGGATGCGGAGGACGTACCGATAAAAAGCATTCTGAATGCCACCTCCCGGGTCATCGGAAAAACCATTTATATAGAACCGCCGTTACCCCCCGACACGCTGATAATACACAATTATGATATCACCCCCGAGGATTTTCTCAAGGACATCATCATGAAACCCCTGCACAAGGAGTTTGAGCTGGTCATAGAACCGAACGTGTATTCGATCAAGCGAAAATTCATGCCCTCCCCCACTCCCAATCCGGTGCAGGGAGAAAAATGGAAAGACCAGCCCCTTCACTTTTACAAGGACTCAAGCAGCGGCCTTTATTACATCAACAAGGAAAACGAGCGTTCCGGCGCCCTGTACAAACAGCTCTTCGGCATGGAACAGCTGGAAATGCAGAACCTGCTCAACAGGGACGTGATCGTGGACAGGCTTTCCTTCAAGGCCAAACCTTTCGACCAGATGCTCAGGCTCATTTGTGAAAAAGTGGGAGCGGATTATAAAATAGTGAACGGCATCTATTACATCGTCGAAATGAACCCGCGCGATGTCATGCGGAAATTCTGGGACACGACGCTGATTCCATTGAAATATATTACGCCCATGGATGTCCAGAGGCTTTTGCCCTCGGAACTGGGATCGAGTAAATTCTACAGGCTTGACACGAACACGAATACCATCGTGTTATACGGGAGCCAGGACGAGACAAAACCCCTGATCGAATTCATCAGGGAAATCGACACGCCCATGACCAAGGCGGGGTATTACCGGTACGACCTGAAATACATCAAGGCGAACATGATCAAGTCCATGTTCCCCGTACCGCTGCGTAATTTCGAAACGATCGTCATACAGGAAAGCAATTCGGTGATTATCCAGCTGTCACCGGAAAGCAAGGAAATCATGGACGATTACATAGCATTGCTGGACAGGGCGCCGGAATCAACACCCATAAAGCTGAAATACATCAAGGCGGAAAGCCTCGTCAAGGCCCTGCCGCCGTCGGTGGCAAAAGAGGATGTCATCGTTTCCGACGATCCGTATCTTGTTTTTTTCAAGGGACCCAAGGAGAAAAAAGAGGATTTTCTAAAGGAACTGGAAGCCTTTGATCAGCCCGTGCCTCAGATCAGGTATCAACTGCTGGTAATATCCTATCAAAAGGGGAATACGCTTGAATGGACGCCGGACTATACCGTCGCAGGGGGAACGGATCCTTTATCGGCCAATGTTAATTTGAGCAGTCTGGTTAATTTTGATCTGAATTTTGATGTGACCGGAGCCATGGGAATAGCCTTTGCTGCCAATTTAAGTTTATCGCTGAGTGACAATACCGCCAATGTACTGGCGGACACAACCCTTACTGGCCAATCGGGGAAAAAATTGAGTTTCCAGGACCAGGAGAACCATCGTTTCCGTTCTCCTGTCGTCAATTCGACAACCGGGAAAACGGAATTCACCGGCCCGGAAACAACGGTCAGTACCGGATTCTCACTGGCCGTGGAGGGCACGGCTTCCGGCGACAGGATGATCACGATGGATATCGACATGTCGATGAAAAAAACCGGATCAGAGCCCGCTATAGCTTCAGGCGACCTGGGAACTACTTTCGATAAAACGATAAAGACGTTCACGAGCACCGAATCCGGAAAACTCATTTCCATCGGTGGACTGATAAAACAGGACATAAACAAGAAGACCTCCAAAGTCCCGATTCTGGGAGACATTCCCCTCCTTGGGCTCCTGTTTCAAAGCGTTAAAGATGTCGTGAACAACAGCGAGATCGTGGTCTATATCCTGCCCCACATAGTCTATTCCACGGAAGAACTGGAGGACGCGGATTTTCAAATAAAGAGGTTCTACAATAAATTCCTCGCCCCCAAGGGAAAGGAATACTGATAGATGGCTGACGATTTCTTTTTCGACCTGCCCATGGTCAACGTAAAACTCGAAGATTTCAAGCCCCTGCCGGAGGGTGAAAAGCAGTACCCGCTGGAATACATTGAAAATAACTCGGTGATCCGGCTTAAAGAAGACGATGACATGATTTTCATCGGCGTGCTCGATGCCAAGAATTACGCCCTTCTTGAAAACCTGCGTAATTTTCACAGCGACAAACGGATTATTTTCTGCACATTGGACAAGGCGGAATTTTCCTCCTACCTTTCGGAGAAACTTTCGGCGGCCGGCAACGACCAGAAGAAGGGCACCCCGGAAAGCGAGAAAATTCTCCTGGACAAGCTGGCCAATGACGCGCCGATTGTCATGCTCGTGAACTCCATCATGCTGGAAGCCATCCGGAAAGGCGCCTCGGACATCCACATCGAAAGTTTTTCGGAAGAAATCCTGGTAAGGTACAGGATCGACGGGCACCTGAAGGTTGTCTCAAAGATCGACAAGGACAGGTTCCCGGCGGTAGCCAGCCGTATCAAGATCATGAGCAATCTCAATATCATGGAAAAGAGGCTTCCCCAGGACGGCCGTATTCCCAGCCACCTGGGTGATGATGAAATCGACATGCGCGTGTCGATCATCCCGATCAGCAACGGGGAATCAATTGTCCTGAGGCTCTTCAACAAGAAGAAGTCCCTGATCACCCTTGACCAGACCGGTCTCGATACGGAGTCGCTGGCCCAATTCAGGAAAATGTGCCAGATGCCGAACGGACTCATCCTCGTAACAGGCCCCACGGGAAGCGGTAAAACCACCACGTTGAGCGCGGCTCTCCAGGAATTGAACGACGAAAATGTCAAGATAATCACCATCGAGGATCCTATCGAATACGTCACCGAGGGTATCAACCAGATACAGACAAACGAGCGGATCGGTCTTACCTTTGAATCTATCCTGCGGCGCGTTTTAAGGCAGGACCCGGACATTGTCATGGTGGGTGAAATCCGCGACAAGGAAACTGCGGAACTGGCCATCCGGGCGGCACTTACGGGGCACCTTGTGCTCTCCACGCTGCATACCAACGACTCGGTTTCCGTCATAACCCGTCTGAAAAACATGGGGATTGAAGGCTATCTCCTGGCCGCCGTTCTGAGGGGCTCCCTTGCCCAGCGGCTGGTAAGGAAAATCTGCCAGGAATGCAAAAAAGAAGTGAAACCGACGCTGGCCGAGGAGCAATTTCTGGCCCGTTTCGGTGTAACCAGGAAGAAGGTAAAAGTGTTTAAAGGTAAGGGGTGTAATGCCTGCGGCGGAACGGGCTATAAGGGCCGGTGCGGGGTGTTCGAAATTTTCAAAAGTGATGTTGAAGTGGAAGAAATGATCATCAAGGGTGATAAAGATACGGATATAAAGACTTACCTCGTCTCAAAAGGCATGAAGGCCCTCATGTCCGACGGCATTGACAAGGTGCTGAAAGGCATAACAACCGTTGCCGAGGTGGAAAGGGCTGTAACGGGATAATGGCGGTTTTTAAATGTAAAGTTGTTGACAACGAGGGAAAAACGCATGAAATGGTCAAGGAATCCTCTTCAGAGGATGTCCTTACCCTGGAACTCATGCAGAAAAATTTTTACCCGGTCAAAATCAAGATGGTCGGCAGCAGCGAAGGCGAAGGGTCCGGCGGTAAACGGTTTAAAAGAAACGCCATCATTGAATTCACGGAAACCCTCGCCCTGCTTCTCAATGCAGGACTCCAGCTCAAGGATGCCATTGAAATCAGTAAAACGATTTTTACAAAAGGCCCGCTTCACGAACTCTCAACCACTATCCTTGACAAGATCAACAAGGGATCCTCATTCCATAAAACCCTGCAGGATTACAGGGGAAGTTTTCCCCCCATATATTCAGGACTGGTGAAAATAGGGCAAAAAATCGGGTCCCTCCAGCATATTTTCGAGAGGCTGGCTCTGTACCTGGAAGAAGATAAAAAAATCAGGGAAAAAGTTGTCAACGCACTCATGTACCCTGTCATGATTCTCGGGTTCACCGTTTTGACAATGTTTGCCATGGTGCTCTTTATTTTTCCGAATCTGAAAAACACGTTCGCCAAGATCAGCCGCGCCATGGCGGAAAGAATGAGCGAGACGATCAATACAATCAATATGGTTTTTATCGTGATCGGCGGCACAATTATTGTTATAACGATAGCGGTGGTCATCATACTGTTTATCCGGCGGCAGGGGGGTGCCATCGCGGAGCAGCTGGACAGAATCCTGTTGAAATTGCCTTTCGTAGGCAAAATCGTGGGGATCAGGGAATTCCTCAATTTCCTGTTTGCAATGGAAACATTGACGGGAAGCGGATTCGCGGTAGAAGACGCTCTACCGGAAGCGGCCATGGTTTTCAACAACCAGGCCCTTAAATCCAGTGTCGAGCTCCTTCGGGAAAAAATCATCAAGGGAGACCACCTGTCCACCGCTTTCCTGGATGATCCCCTTTTTGACGAAAGAATTGGCCGGTGGGTTTCCATCGGTGAACGTTCGGGAAATATAGAGATTGTATTCGGTCAGCTGAGAAATTTTTACCAGGATGAAATGAACAAATGGTCCGTCAGGTTTATGGGTATCATAGAGCCCGCCCTGACGATAGTGGTGGGTATAATCCTGACGCTTTTTCTGCTCATGTTCTTTGTTCCCATCTACTCTATGTACCAGGACCTTTTAAAACATTAAGTATGATTCAGGAGGAAATTTATGAAAATTATGCAATCTGTCCGTGAATGGATCAAAAGGCATTTTCAGGCAGTAAAAAGCCTGGATAAATCTTCAGGGGCCACTTTTGTGGAAATCATTGTCACTGTCACGATAATCCTGATCCTCATGGGAGCCATTACGGCCGGCACGTTCTTCTTCATTGACAAGGCCAATGTTGCCAGGGCGATAGCCGATATCTCCTCGCTTAAAACGGCGGTTACCGCCTACGGCATGGCGAATAAATTCAAATACCCGTCCGAGGGGGACTGGCAGACGGCGCTTATGCCGTACCTTGAAGGCCAGCCCATCGGTACCGACCCATGGGGCAATGACTATATTTATAAGTGTCCGGGGCCCAATAACAAGCCTTATGAAATTAAATCATTGGGCAGTGACGGCGAAGAAGGCGGTGAAGGATCCGCCGCCGATCTTACATCATGAGAAACAAAAAAAACGGTTACGCCCTTATTGACGTGATCGTGACTATTTTCATAGCCACCTTTGTTCTCAGCTCCGTGATTGCAGGCGTGGTCCTTGTAACCCATGCCCTGGGAGAATCACAGAAGCGCATAGTAAAGCAGATCAGCGATAAAAATGAAATGGAACAAAATCGTACAATTATTTTCACAGCGGACTGACGAAGGCATTACCTTTATCGAAGTCATTGTGTCGGTCACCGTCCTTCTGATTATCGGCTTCAGCATATGGGCAAGCTTTCACAGTGCTACCCGTGTCGCCCTGAATATCCCCGATGTCGCGGAAGAAAACCGGAATCTCATCCTGATTGATGAATATATCCGCGTTGTCATTAATGAAATACACCCTCCCTTCTGGCTCGGTGAATGGAAACCGGACCTGGGCGATGACGTGGTAACCATTCCCTGGTACAGGGGGTACAGGGAAAATACCGTATCATTTGAGTTCAGTGATAAACTTCTGAAAATAACGGTTGAACAGACGGTTTTACCCGACGATGATGCCGATGACGTATCTGCAGCCCCAGACTCCGGCCAGGACACGGATGACACGGACAGCACCGAAAATACGGAAGCCGCCCCCGCTCCGGCAAACGTGCAGGCAGACGATGAACCGGTCATTACAAAAACCACGGAAACATTCGGCCCCTACGATGATTTTAAAATAGAGGCGGCGGAAGATGATGATGACAATATCTACGGCCTTATCATCACCATCAAGCCGGATCCGGATTCCTATGATACTCTCGAACTTGTCGGGCGGTTCGGGACGTCCTGCTTCTGGAGGCCATGATGAAGTATAACAATGGATCGGCGAGTGTTATCGTAGTCTCCTTTGTCACTTTTGTCACGGTGATTCTTGTAGGACTCGTTTTTATTGTCGAAGCGAGCCTGAGCCTGGAGGCCGTTGTCCAGAAAAAATTTGACGCCAGGAAAGAGATGATAAAAAAAGCGGAAGAAGTTGTCCAGGAAATACTTAAAGACGACACACCGGTCAATGATTCTCCGTTCGACGAAATCTGGAATTACATCAATGACAATCCCGATGTCAAACTCAGGGATGCAGGGAGTCTTCTTAATCCCAACCTGCTGGATATTCCCATGATCAAACATATTAACACACGTTTCGGCGGGTCATTGTTCATCGAGGAAGGGGATAAAATTATCGATGACTTCAAGACATACCGGAATGACGAAGGATTCCAGCTGGACCTGGCCACCGGTTTCAGGGATTATCTGCAGAAAGACGCGGTAGAGGAGTTCTGTACGCCTTATACGTATTTTAATATCAATACTACCTACGAATACGCTTTACAGGAATTTTACAAGGTGAGGACAGGTGAAGAGGCTGCGGCCGAAGTTTTCCATACCAATGTAATACAGAAAATGCTGTATGAAAAAAAGATACTGGATACGCAGGATAAAATGATCAACTACCTGGAGGACAAGGGTGTAAATACATCCACAATAGACGAACTTTTACCCCTTTTGACGGCGGAACCCGCGATGAATGTCCATTTTGTGCCTGATGCCATTCTGTACGCCATCCTTTCCTACCCTGATTTCAAGATAACCGCTCCCATAACAAAGGCGGATGCCATCATAAATGAGGTGAAGACGAATGAGGACGGATTGACCAAGTCTACGCTGCAAAGTATAATTGGCCCGTTAACCGAATATCCCGCACCCCGTGTGTACCAGTACTTTGGCGTCACCACGTGGTTCTGGGAAATTACGATTGAACAGGGAGATTATAAACTCCGGTGGATAATCGCCCGTAAACCGGAGGATAGTACGACGACTGAAACGGAATTCAGGCTTGTGGAAGAGGATTTTGAGTAAATGAAAGAACTCGCGTTTATGCAGAAAGAGCAGGATACGGTAAAATTGCTCCGCATCCAGGACAAACAGGAAATTGATCCGCAGACCCCCCTCGAGGGTATACTCATGTCACGGACCGATTTTACCATCAAGACCACGACCATTCCCCCCATTCAAAGCAGCGAAGTAAGAAACATGCTGAGTTACCGGCTCAGGAGCATGTATCCCGGCGACCCGGAACAGACGATTTTTGACTATAAAATTATCATAAGGGGCAAAAACAGGTATGCCATCCTTTTTATAACCACCAGGGATACCATCGAGGAGTACAGGACCTTTTGTCCAAGGGGTATCCTGTGGCTCCCGTTCAACCTGATCCGCCCCCTTTTAAAAATGTACACGGAAAAGTTAAAAATTTTTCTTTTCTGGCACCCGGACTGGATTGATATTTCCATCTTTGAAGATGATGTCCTGGTCAATTCAACCGCCGTGAAAAGAGAAGTGGATCCGGGCTTCGACCTGCATAAAATCCAGAACGTGCTCCCGAAAGATCTTGAGAATTACCAGATTATCTCGCTCTCCTTCATGGACGAAATGGATTCTTTGAAAAATCTGGCCAAGGAACAGTTTAAAAAAACAATCAGTCCGCAGTTCATATCCATCGAAGAATCGGTATCGTACATGAATAACAAGATGGATTTCCTGTTCAAGCAGCAGATCGTTAATCCCGTCCTGACTTTTTACAACAAATTAAGGGTTGACTACCTGCTGATACCCCTCATCCTTTTTGCCCTTCTTCTGTTCAATAAACAGGTGATGTTCAAAAGGGATTACAGGAACAAACTCAAGCAGGTCTATACCGAAACAATTGAAAGGTCGCAGCTTCAAGGTGTTTACAACAAGAAGCTGGAGGAACTCAAGGAACTGGAAAAGAAAAAACCGCCGGACATGTACCGCCTGTTTTCCGAGTTATCCAAAATTTTCAGGTATGACATCAAAATTGAAACATTCCGCTATAACAAGGACGGTACGTTTATCGTTGACTGCATCGGCATCGATCCTCTCAACAGAGTGAAAGAATTCAACGAGAACGATTTTTTCGACAGTGTGAAAGTCAGGGAAATTGAAACAATTCCTGGGTCATCCAGGGTAAAATTCAGATTGACAGGGAGACTGAATGAAGAGCGATAGCGGGAAACAGCTTATTACGCTGAGCGACAAGGAAAAACGGCTTGTATACATACTCACGGCAGTCACGATCCTCTGTATCTCGGGATTATTACTTTTCATATGGGGGACGGACCTGGCCAGCCTGGAAAAATCGATTGCAGGCGATGAAGCGGACATCAAGAAAGTGACAAGCGTTTCTTTATACGATAACGCCACGCTTACGGAAATGATTACGTCAATTGACGAGAAAATAATAAGCGAGACAAATAAATTTTTCAAACCGGATGAAATTGATATTGCCATGTTCAGCCTTATGGTCAAGAGAACAATAAAAAACAGCGGTTTGACGGAATTAAGCTATAAAACGGTTGAAACAAACCAGGATACCTTCCTGGAATTCCAGGTATCGGGAAACGCGTACAATCTCACCAAATTTCTCTATGCCGTGTCAAAAGCCGAAAAATACTGGACAATCAATGAACTGATTGTAAAGAAGGCACGCAAGGGGACGGGAAGAGTGGATATAACAATAAGGATAATGTATGAAACCTACAGTCAAGTCAGTAACTAAACTGGTAATTTTATCCATTACTGCCATTCTCCTCCTTTTTCTGATTTTTCCGTATTCGGTCAACATTCCCAGGTTCAATACAAATACCGGAAACGAGAACGGTGATCAAAACAATATCGATATGAATGGGCGCGACGCCGACCTTGAAGGACCGGACGATGTTGCCGTAATGTTCGGTTGGATCAAGCCGATTGTCAGGTATACCCCGACACCCACCCGCTTCAGTCCGCCGGCAACACCGACTCCCGGTTACGACAAGAAAATTTACCACATAGGGTACGTAACCCGCAATAAAATACAGTACTATATCTTCAAGGACAACTATGGAGAAACCACGGTCACACTGGCATTGGGCTATCCGGAAAAGGGCTGGACACTTGTCAGTGTCACGGACACGTCGTTTGTCCTGAGGAAAGACAGCAAACGCTTTTATGTAAAGAGGAACTGACGCATCACCGGTTGTACCGGCGGTATGTTTTCATAAATAATTTTTTAGAGAAGGAACTATATGTCCTATGCGTAAAATTATACTTTTATCAATCCTGATCGTACCCGTTTTGTTCATTTCCTGCCAGTCCGAACCTACATTGTCAACGGAATTTTCCAATGCTCCCCTGTACGGCATGATTTATGACTATGATAATTCACCCTGCGCGGATGTGATTATCACGGCGGATGAAAGAACCAGGGTGCAGTCCGATATAAACGGAAGGTTCCAGTTCTTCGATTTTTCCAGGGGAGCACATACGTTCAAGGCGGAAAAACCCGGTTATGAAACCTGGGTAATGGACAATTTTTACTTTACGAACAGGACGCAGATACTCTATATAAAAATGATATCCCTCCAGCAGATTATAAACATGATTGAGAAAGCCCTGGATGAAAAATCATGGGCCATCGCGGAAAGCTGGGTGGAACGCGGGAAAGTTATAAATGAAAAGCATGCGATACTCCGCTACCTGGAGGCTGTTCTCAATATCAAGAGGGAAAAATTCGAAGACGCCATTGCCATCCTGACCGGCCTTATTGCCGACGGCAACAAGGAGGCTTACACCTACCTGACACTGGCCGACATTTATCAATACACCCTTAAGGACATTGATAAAGCCAGGGAATACCTGACGCTTTACCTGCAGCTTGCAGGTGACCCGGATGTGGAGAAAAGATTAAAAGACCTGGAAGGCTAAACCGCCTGCTTAGCCGCGGCTGCTCCTTCAATGACCTTCACCGGCCATCATTTTAAAACAATGCCCGATAATATCCAGCACCGCTTCCAATGATTCCACCGCGCCCTTGACGCTTCCGGGGAGATTGATGATGAGACAATTGCCCGTGATTCCGGCAACGCCGCGGGACAGCGCGGCATTCCTGGTTTTTTCCATTCCGGAGGAACGTATGTGCTCCGCTATTCCCGGCACGATTTTTTCCAGGACCTTCAGTGTTGCTTCCGGTGTTACATCCCGCGGCCCGCATCCCGTTCCTCCGCAGGTGAGGATGAGCCGCAGGTTCCGGGAATGGCAGTAAGATTTCAGCATTTTAACGATGAGTTTCTCATCATCCGGAACTATATCGTAGTCCCGTACAACATAATCATGCCGCTCCAGCAAACCTTTAAGCGCCCTGCCGCTCTCGTCCGTATCCTTTGTCCGGGTATCCGTAATGACGAGCAGGCTCGTTTCCATCATGCCATGACCTCCACAACATCATTCGTTCTGGCGATGCCGCCCGTCTCGACGCTCGCGAAGACCCCTTCTTCCGGCATGACGCACATGCCGGTCAAGTAATATATTTTACAGGGTTTCGGGCATTCCTTTCCTATTTTGGTTATTTTGAGAACCACGGCGTCCCCTATTTTCAGACGCGTTCCAAGCGGCAATTCCATGACGGTGATTCCGGATACTGTCAGATTTTCGGCGAAGTCTCCCGCTTTCAATGTTTTTTTGTTTTTAAGGAGGCGGTTCTGTTTTTCAATGCTGGAAAGGGACAGGAGGCTGACCTGGCGGTTACCCGGGCCGGCATGCGCATCTCCCTCTATGCCCATTGATTCAAGAAAAACAGCCTGTTCCACAGGTGTTTTTTGCATGCCTTTTTCCGGACTTACATTTATGGACACCACGCATCCTGAATTATTTCCTTTTGTAGTCACCGCTTTTACCCCCGCTTTTTTCCAACAGCTTTATTTCCTTTATGACAATGTCTTTCGTAAAAACCTTGCACATATCGTAAACGTTGAGCGCCGCCAATGATGCGGCCGTGAGGGCCTCCATCTCGCACCCCGTTTTTGCCTGCACGATAACAGCCGTTATAATCTCCACGCCGCCGGGAAGCAGTTTAACGCTCACCTCGGCCGAGTCTACCGGTATGGGATGACAAAGCGGGAGAAGCCTGTGCGTCTCCTTTGCCGCCATGATACCGCATATCCGGGAAACGGTAAACACATCCCCCTTGGGAACGTCGCCATTCCGGATTTTTTCAAGCACGAAGTCCGGCAGGCTCACTTCCGCCCGTGCCTTTGCCTTGCGCACCGTTATTTGCTTGGAGCTGACATCCGCCATTCCCATCTTTTATCCTCCCATGCATCCCATCTCGAGATGGGACGGTAAACAATTTTTTTTATTGAATCTTTTCTTGTCATTTGATAATTCTATCAATGTTTTTTTAATGGCAGCAAGATCCCCCTTTCTGAACAGTTGGCCGAAATCGGCATACGGCTCTGAAAAAAGACAGGGGAAAACCTCTCCCGTGCAATTCATTCTCAACCGGTTGCAGCCGGCGCAGAAATTTCCGCTTACCCCGTTGATAAAGCCAAAAATGGCCCCGTTTCCCTTCAACCGGTAATAAACGGCCGGACCGGAGCCGGCGACCGAATCAATGGGCTCATACCCGCCGAAATCCCTTTTAATTGCCGGCAAAAGAGGAAAGGAATAACACGCGTTATCCTGATTACAGCCCTTAACCTCGTACATTTCTATGAACCGGACAATGACACCGTAACGGGAGGCGAACGTGATGAAATCCGCCGTTTCATCCCCGTTAATGCCTTTAAGCAGGACAACGTTCACCTTTACTCCACCTATGCCGGCATCAAGCGCTGCCATGACGCCGGCAAAAGCGGAGTCCCAAAGGTCCGACCCGGTGATTCTTTGATAGCGCTCCTTCTTAAGGGTATCAAGGCTGATGTTGACTCGGTCCAATCCGGCTTTTTTCAGCTCACCGATGTGCCGCGCAAGGGCGATTCCGTTCGTGGTAAGCGTAACTTCGCGGATGCCCGGAACAGCCTTTAGCGAGGCAACGAGTGACGGGACATCCCTGCGGACAAGCGGTTCACCGCCCGTAATCCTTATATGCCTGACACCCGCATCGGCAAACAACCCGGCCAGACGCGTGATTTCCTCGTAGGTAAGCACGCATTCCGCCGGGCGGAATGATTCGGCATGTTCCGGCCTGCAGTAGAGGCAGCGGATATTGCAGCGGTCCGTTATTGATAATCGCAGGTAATCCGGTCTGTTCATATATCCATTATAAAAAATTCAATCTCTGTACCCGGCGCAACCTCTCCATAATCAGGGGGGATGACGGCAAAGCCATTGGCGAGGGAAAGCGCCATGACATCGGCGGAGCCATTGCTTTTGACAGGTTCCAGAACGTACCCGGGAGTGCCCTTATCTTGGCTCACCCTGACCGGTATGAAATTGGCCCTGTCGCTTTTTTTGGAATAGCCGTTTTTCATCAGGCCATTTCCAAAGACTATACCCGTACCCGGATACCCCTTGATGCGCCGAATTGCCGGCCTTATAAAAACCTGGTACACAAGATAATTGGAAACGGGATTTCCGGGAATACCGAAAACGGGCTTGCGCCCGTACAGGCCGAAAAACAGGGGCTTGCCCGGTTTCATCCGCACCTTGTAAAAAAGCGGCTTGACACCCAGCTCTTTGAGCAGATGGGGCACCCGGTCGTAATCACCCGCCGATACACCACCCGTCACCAGGATCATGTCGGAAGTTAAAGCGTTTTGAAAGGCATTGGCAAGCTGTTCATCCTCGTCCCTGACAATACCGAGATAACGGACGGGGATTTTATCCGCATCAAGGAGAGAGACAAGATTGGGACCGTTCGCATTGTAAATGGAGGAATCGGGCCGTTCCTGACCCGGTTCCACGATTTCGTCGCCCGTGTTAACAAGGGACACTTCCGGGGTCTTGAAAACCGGAACGGTTTCCCTGCCCAGCGTGGCGAACAGGGGGACCATTGCCGTGGTAATAACCGATCCCTTTTTGACGACCGTCTGCCCTTTCTCCAGGTCTTCGCCCCTCACACAAATATGGTTGCCCTTTTTTACAGGGCTTTGTATGGTAACTTCACCATCATTATCTTTCGTATCTTCAACGGGAACCACGGCATCCGCCGAGCCGGGAACCGGGGCACCCGTCATTATTTTCACGCATTCTCCCCTGTTGATGACAATCCTGCCTGACTGGCCCGCCTTCAGTATGCCCTTGACTTTCAAGCTAACGGGAGCCTTCAAACAATCGGCGGTGCGGACGGCGTATCCGTCCATGGCCGATTTGTTGAATGCCGGCATGGCGAGCGGTGAGACGATATCTTCGGCAAGCACCGAACCGACAGCCCGGGTGAGGGCCGCGTTTTCCATTCCCATGGTTTCTACATTATCAAGAATGACTTTCAGGGCTTCCTGGTAAGTCACGTATTCAAGCATAAACACTCTTTCCTTCAATCCCCATGATTTTTAATGACGGCCGGAAGACCATGGGATGATATATTTTCCTTCTGCTTAAGAATATATTTTTATGCCTATACAATCAAGAGGTACCCGCTTTCAGGGTTTTACCGGGAAACCGAATTCTATGTAAATATTATCACGGTCAACAGTGGGGTTCTGCAGGTTATCTGTCCGCAAAGGAACGGCTTTCATTACATATTCTTCCAGTTCATCTATAGTTACCTGGTTGTCGCCGTTGCCGTCCGCCTTTTTGTTTTTTATGGCATTTATAATTTCCTCCGTAAAAAAACCGTTCCTGCATTCATCGCTTTCGTATGAAAATTCCCCCCCCCTCGAGGACGAAAAAACGATGGCCCCCGAACGTCTGAGCAGGTCATTATAAATAAAACTGTTCTGATGGAGCAGAAACGGCCGCCTGGCCGGCCTTTCGGATTTCCTGACAGTCAGTCCGCGAACGGTCCGCGCGTTAATACCGCGTTTCCCGGCCATGGCATAATAATTACTTTGAAGGCCATCTTCGACTTCACCGGATTCGCAGGTGTCCATTAAAAAAAGTTTATTCCGGGGGGCGACCCCCTGGAGTATCTTTTCAATAGATTCAAAGTCGGCGGCTGTCCCGCTCAAATTATCGATATCCGCATCGTGTGTAAGGTAATAATAGGTGGAAAACTGATCCCGGTCATGAACACCATGGCCGGATATGAACAGGACAAAAGTGTCATCCACCGTTGCTTCTTTAAGGAATTCCTTTGCCCGCAATATCGCCTCTTTTGTGACTTCGTCGTCTGTATATGTTTTTACATTAACCTTATTGAAGGAAGAATCAAGGCTTGAGAACATATCCGCAAGGTCCAGTACATCCTGGTGGGCGTATTTCAGGTTAAGGGAGGCGTCTTTATACCGGGAAACCCCGAAACCGATAAAGTACAAATTTCTCCGGACGTCCCCTTCATAAGCTGCCTGTGCCGGCGCCCTGTAGGATTCGGCGCCCTTTTCATTGAGACAGGATATTTCAATTTTATTGATTCCCCTTGTGAGTTCCACATTCCCGGTCAGCGTTACGGACTTTTTATTGATTTCCTTTCCCGGCGGGGCAAAAACCGGTACATCATTGACATAAATATTATATGCGATGACACGGTACTTGTTATCATTGAGGCTGAATTTAATTTCAGCGGTTTTTCCCTTTACACGCGTATCCGTAATTTTAACTACGGGAATCTGAAGGTCGGACGAGAGCGTTCCCTCCGTTAATCCGAGTTTTTTCAGCCGGCGCAAATACAGGGTCCTGTAATGTTCAATCAGGCCGGGATTATCAATTCCCAGTCTCTCAAGAATGATATCCGGACGGTTATTCCTTACGGCAAACTGGTCGATGTTCCAGACATTCATGCCGGAAACCATCGCCACCAGATTACCCCCGTTCCTGGAGGAATCCCAATACCCGTCATCCGTGTAAACGACCCATTCGTTACTGTCCTTTGAGGAAACAAATGAAACCCAGGAGCCGGTCTTCACGTTCCAGATAAAGCAGGTCCCGTCGTTATTCCCCGCGAGAACCCGTTTTCCATCCGGTGAAAAACAGGCTGTATAGACACCGTAGAACGGATGCGGCGGCCCCTGGAATACATTCAGCCGCTTCCCCGTTTCCGTTTCCCAGACGGAAATCGTGTTGTCGGTGTGTATGGCAAGGAAGCTCTTTCCGTCACGGGAAAAATCAATGGAAGACACGGATACCTTGAAACCGTTATAATCCCTCAGCTTTTTCCGTGTTTTATAATCCCACAGGGTAATATCCTTATGAGCCGTAAGGACATATTTCCAGTCCGGTGAAAATTCCAGGGAATAATACGCATGGGGGAATTTGATAAAAAGATCTTCCTGCTTACCGGTGCTTATATCCATCAATTTATAATTCTCCGATGTGTATCCGAGGACCGCAGACTGCCTTTCCGGATAAATTTGAATGGAGTAGCACTTCGGAACATTGTAATTTTTCAGCTCCTTCCCCGTCCGGGTATCCCATATTTTTATTTTCTGGTCATTTACATTGCCGGAGTATAAATATTTTCCGTCCCCGGAAAGACCGATGGAGGCACTGTTAAACCAGCCTGAATGCCCGGTAAAAGTTTGCAGGAGCCCGCCCGTGTCAAAGTCCCATAAGGCAATGGAATTATTATCACTCGCGGAAACAAGGTACTTGTCCCTGCCGGCAAGCGCCAGAAAATCCTTCGATCCCTTTTGTTCCGTCAGCCGCCGCTCTTCCAAAAGCATCCGGAGGTCCCAGATTTTGATATCATCGTCCTTGTAAAGGAACCCTCCGCCAAATACGATTTTATTTCCGTTTTCCGTATAAAGGGCGGATTTAACGGTATAGGAATGCCCTTCGAACGTCTTGATCACTCTTTCGGAACGGATATCCCATAGATACCCGATCCTGTCACCCTCGCAGGCAAGCAGGTACTTTTCATCGGGAGAAATTACCGCCTTTGAAACAGCCTGGCGGTGCGCCTCGAATTTCCTGAGATCCCTCCCCGTTTTTATGTCCCAGAACATGACAGAGGCAAAACCCACTGAAACGGCCTGCGTATCGTGATCATAAAAATAGACATCCCTTATTCCCTCCACACCCGCCGGATGTTTATCAAAGTTTTTTGTCATTTTACCTGTAGCGGTTTCCCAGAGCCTGACGGTACCATCCTCGCTCGCAGAGAGTATGAATTTGCCATCCGCAGAAAAGGCGAGGCCCATGACCGCCTCCTTATGGCCGACCAGGGTTCGTAATTTTCCGGAAGTTTTACCGTCCCAGATAATTACCGTTTTATCGGTACCGGCAGAAGCGATATATTTCCCGTCCCCTGAAATGCATACGGCGTTAACTTCCTTTTTATGGCCCCTGAAAATTTTTTTTATTCCGCCGTCTTCCAGGTTCCATAGAATACAGAGTTTATCACGGGAACCGGAAACCATCAGTTTTTCATCCCGGGAAACACTCAAGGAAGTTACACCGGCGGTATGGCCGTTCAGGATTTTTACGATTTTACCAGTGGGTATATGCCAGATGATTATCTGTTTATCACTGCCGGCTGATATGGCGTATTTGCCGTCTAATGTAAAATACATATCAAAAATGGAACCTTTGTGACCGGAAAAAGTACGCATTTCACGTCCCAATTCAAAATTCCACAGTTTCATGACCGTGTCGTATCCGCCTGTCAGCAAATATTTGCCATCCCCTGAAAAATGAGCGGCAAAAATCGAATCCGTGGCTCCCTGCTGTACATATAGAACCGCTTCCCGGTTTTCATTTCCCGTTAATGCCGGAGGCTGGAAAACGGAATTACCGGTGATTGAAATATCATCGGGGAAAACACCTGCTGATAAAATCAGCAGCAATAGAATGATGTAGATTGTTTTGGTCATATTAATATCCTGTTAAACGGTTTCTTCGCTTCTTTTATCTAATATTATACAGGACACATCCATTTAAATCAAGTTTTCCATAATGCCGGCCTTTGAATCCGATGAACCTTACGTCGTGAAGTTCCGGGAGAATTCCTGCCCATGCGGCGGCCATCAATAACCCGATACACCGCCTGACACGTTGAAAAGCGGCCGGAGCCGGGAAACCACAGTTTTCTATCATGTAAATTAATGAGGATTATTTAGCAAAAAATAGATCCTTGACGGTTTCTTTGAACGGATTTTTAATTATAGGCATCAGGGAAACGTGCGACGGTTCTGTTTTTACTTAATCGTCAAGTATGAATGGGGAACAGGAGATAAAGGGCAAAGGCTGAACAATAATTTACATTAGTAGACAATAATCATAAAAATCATAAAAATCGCGGCTCTATCATAACGGTTCACAGGGATTTCCGTAAGTAAGGGGTCTGCAAAAAAAAGGAGGAGATTAAAAAATTATTGAGTGTCTTAACCGCACTTTCGCGGAGTCTTTAGTTTAAAAAATTTTTGAGGAGAAAAAAATGACTAAAAAAATCTTTGCTGTATTGTTGTTGGCATTGTTAATGCTTACGACATTTGACTTGTTCTCGAGGAACTTTATACTCAGGAATCGAACTGGTAGAAAAATTACGGTCAGGTACCTCTGCGGCGCCACCGGTGCCACCAAATCTTGGACGATCGCTGCCGGAACAGAGGTCACCCACAGTGTCGCCAACGGCACGGCCGCCATGCGGTATTGGGTGGATACCGGCGACAACTCCCCCCCCTGCAACACCCTGTCCGAATTCACATTGAACGGCGCCGGCGGACTTGATTATTATGATGTAAGTCTTGTTGACGGTTTTAATGTGGCCATGCGGATCAGACCAATAAATGCAAGCGCTGGAAACGGAACCAAGTATTCCTGCGGAATGGCCGGATGTCTTTCAAGCGACGTGATTGGAAAATGCCCGGCCGCGTTGAGAAAAGGAAAAGCCTGCTGCAGTGCCTGCCAGATTTTCGGTTCACCCCAGTACTGCTGTTCCGGGGCGTACAACACACCGGCCACATGTCCGCCGACCAATTATTCCAATTACTTCAAGCAAAAATGCCCGAATGCCTACAGTTACGCGTAT
>JAFGKU010000020.1 GCA_016928415.1 Spirochaetales bacterium | reverse complement strand
GTAAAATGAAGATTCCCCGGCGCCACTGTTTTCAGTCCGCGGTATTGCGTTTTAAGCACTTCCAAAATGTTCTTCAGCGTGTCTTGCATTGATGGGGGCAGCGGTAATCCGGCAAATACTCTCATTTAGAATTGTCCTCGTTAAGATTTATACTCTTTAATGGCCTTTCAATCAATGACTCTGTCATATTAATAAGGATTTCTTTGAGTACCTTGACGCTTTCTTTTTCCATTTTGATTCCGATCGCCCTGGGCCAGACGAGTTTTTTTGTGCGTAAAAGGTATTTTTTCATGCCCGGATTTAAAACCCGGGCATTCTGCCCGCGGCATTCTCCGCAAAAGAAGACGGGGTGCCCCGGATGATAGAAAACCGCCGTTTCCTCGGGAATGCCTTTCCCGCAGCTGCTGCAGGAGGAGAGGTCCGGGGTATACCCGGCGAGGGAAAGAAACCGGAAAAGGAACTGGATAAAAATATAGCCGATTCCTTCCGCACCCTCCTTGTCCAGCCAGGTAAGGGTGGAAAGAAGCAGGGAAAAAATATCCCTGACGCTTTCACCGCCCCCGTGCGACTTCAGGATTACTTCCACGCAGGTGCAGGCTGTATAATATTTTTCCATATCACGGCTTAATCCCGGGAAGAGGGCAATCGGCCGCATATCGGTGATCTTGTTGTTTTTTCGAACAGGGTCGTGGTAAAGGAAAATCTCCGAATACCCGAACAGCTGCGTTGTTGCCCTGAGCCGGCTTTTTGTTTTCCAGGCGCCGTGTGCAATGGCACTCACCAGCCCCAGTTCCGGCGACAGGAACGTTACCCCCTTGTGAATCTCCCCGACCCGGTTGATCGAGAGTATAATTCCTTTTGTGACCTGGTTTCTCTGCATGTTTTATACAGGTGTACAGGATTTGGCGGGATTTGTCAAAGCTCGCTGAAAAGAGCGTGCCGGTGTGTACATAATGCGTAATTTTCAGGCAGCTTCTTGACAGGATCAGGGTCTATTTAATACTTTGGGTAAAAAGCCCCTGGCAAAAAGGATTTAAATTTTATGGCGAATAAACAGATTATTCCGGCTGAACAAATACTTCCGCCCAAATTATTCATTCTCCCGATAATCGGGAAACCCATTTTCCCCGGTATATTCACCCCGTTGATCATTCATTCGAATGAGGATGTGAACCTTGTTCATCAGGCCCTGTCCGGCGACCAGTTTATCGGGTTGAGCCTGACGGATTCAGCGGATACGGATGATATCTCCAGCACTGATCTTTTCAGGGTGGGTACGGTTGCCAAAATCATTAAAAAAATTAACCTTCCCGACGGCGGCATTAACATATTCGTGTCGACCCTGAAGCGTTTCAAGATAAAGAAATTCATAAGCGGGATGGCGCCCATCACGGCTGCCGTATCCTATCTGGACAGTACCAATGCCGATTCCGATGAAGTCAAGGCGCTCACCCGGGCGCTCATTACCGAAATGAAGCAAATTTCGGAAAATAACCCGCTTTTTTCAGAGGAAATGCGTTTGAACATGGTCAATATCGACCATCCCGGAAAAATTACGGATTTCATCACCTCCATTTTAAATATCGACAGGCTGGATCAGCAGAAAATACTTGAAACCTTGGACATCCGCAAACGGATGGAGAAAGTGCTCATTTTCATTAAAAAGGAACAGGACCTGATCCGTATCCAGAAAAAGATACAGAACCAGATCAATGAGAAAATTTCAAAAAGCCAGAGGGAATACATTCTCCGGGAAGAGCTTAAGGCCATTAAAAACGAATTGGGTCTTGCCGTGGATGCCAGGAGCCAGGAATACAATAAATTCAAGGAGCTGGTGGATAAATTAAAGCTTAAGGGGGAGGTCAAGGACCAGGTTGAATCGGAACTGGAAAAATTTTCCCTTCTTGAATCGACGTCACCGGAATTCGCCATCACGAGGAATTACCTGGAAACGATCGTCAACCTTCCCTGGAACCCTCCTGAACCCCGTGAAATCGATATGGAAAAAGCCAAAAAGATACTTGATGAGGATCATTACGGGCTCATCGACGTCAAGGAACGCATTCTGGAATACCTTGCCGTCCGCAAGCGCAAACAGGATTCCAAGGGCTCCATCATCTGTCTGGTCGGTCCTCCCGGTGTGGGTAAAACCTCGGTGGGTAAATCCATTGCCCGGGCCCTGGGCAAGAAATTTTTCCGTTTTTCCGTCGGCGGTATGCGCGATGAGGCGGAGATCAAGGGCCACAGGCGTACCTATATCGGCGCCATGCCGGGCAAGATCATCCAGGGGCTGAAAATTGTCAAGACAGCCGATCCCGTTTTCATGATCGATGAAATAGACAAGCTGGGCGTTTCCTATCAGGGAGACCCTTCCTCCGCATTGCTCGAAGTGCTTGACCCCGAGCAGAACGTGGCATTCAGGGACCATTACCTCGACCTCCCGTTCGATGTCTCCAACATTCTTTTTATCACGACGGCCAATACGCTGGATACGATTCCCTCCCCCCTCCTGAACAGGATGGAGGTGATCCATCTTTCCGGGTACATTACCGAGGAAAAGGTGGCCATTGCGAAGAAATACCTCATTCCCAAATCGCTGGAAAAGCATGGTTTCAAGAAAAGGGACATTACGTATTCAACTGAAGCGCTCAAGGCGATTGCCCGGGATTACGCCCGGGAAGCGGGCTTGAGGAATTATGAGAAATGCGTGGACAAGATTCACAGGAAAATCGCCAAGGAAAGCTATTTTTCCAGGATAAAGTTCCCTCTAAAAATAGAAGCCGAAGGCCTGGTCAAGTACCTCAAAAAGCCGGTTTTCCAGTTCGAAATGCAGAAAATCCTGAAACCGGGCATGGCCATCGGCCTCGCCTGGACGTCCATGGGCGGCGAGACGCTGACGATTGAAGCGGTGGCCAATCCCGGGAAGGAAGGATTCAAGCTTACCGGCCAGATGGGGGAGGTTATGCAGGAGTCGGCCAACATCGCGTACACGTACGTCCGGCAGATAGCGGACCGGCACGGGGTAAGCCGCGATTACTTTGAGAACAACCAGATCCATCTTCATATTCCGGCGGGCGCCACACCGAAGGACGGCCCCTCGGCAGGCATCACGATGGCCAGCTGCCTGTTGTCACTCGTAACGGACAGGAAAATCAGGCCTTTCCTTGCCATGACCGGCGAACTTTCGCTTGTCGGCCGGGTTCTCCCGATAGGCGGTTTGAAGGAAAAGACGATCGCAGCCAAGAGAAACAAGATCAAGGAAATAATTATCCCGCATGAAAATTTGAAAGACCTGGAAGAGATTCCGGATTACATCAAGAAAGGCATCAAGTTCCATCCCGTCACCGACATGAGCGAGGTTGTCGAGAAGCTGTTCCGTTAAGCCGGACTTCAATCTTCGGTATAAATCCGCGGCACGCGCTTGGCGACAAAGCAGGTGACCTCGTAGGAAATGGTACCGATCATGTCGGCCAAGGCATCGGCATCCAATGCGGGCGGCTCGGGGCCAAAGAGAACGGCGTCATCATATAAATTTACGTCTGTCCGGCTGCCCAGGTTCACAAGGCATTGGTCCATGCAGACCCTCCCCACAACGGGGTACAGCCGGTTGCGTATGGCCACTTTCCCGCGGTTGGAAAGAAGCCGGTTGTATCCGTCACCGTAGCCGACGGGCAGGGTAGCAATCCATGTTTCTTCGTTCGTCGTGTAGGTCATTCCGTAGGAAAGGGGAGTGCCTTTGGGAACTTTTTTAAGGAAAACGACCTTGGTCCGGAATTCCATGACAGGCTTCAAGGGGATGATATTGGGAATTTCCTTTGAAGGGTAATACCCGTAGACCGAGATTCCCGGTCTTACCATGTTAAAATACGATTCTTTTATGTTGATGATGGCCCCTGAATTGGCCGCATGTATCAAACCCGGGTCAATGCCCCCGGCCTGTATTTGGTCGATGATATTGTTGAATATATTAATCTGTTTCAAGGTGAATGCCGTATCCGCAAGGTCCGATCCGGGGAAATGAGTGCAAACACCGCCCAGTTTTAAAAAGCCGTGATTTTTTATTTTTTCCGCCAGTGGGACCGCCTCCTCAGGGGTGCACCCGATCCGACCCATACCGGTATCTATTTTTAAATGGCAGGTCACTTGTTTTCCCTGGCGCTTACCCTCCTGTCCGAAGATCTCGATCATCTCGGCCGAGGCGACCACCGGGAATACTTTATAGGCAACAATGTCCTCAATTTCTTCCGGGATACAGAGGCTGAGCAGAATCAAATCCGATTGAATACCGGCAGCTCTCAATTCTACGGCTTCGCTCAAGGTGGCTACCCCCAGGCATTCCACCCCTTCTTCGATGGCAACCTGGGCCACTTCAATGGCTCCATGGCCGTAGGCATCCGCTTTTACGGCAAGACAAACCGATACCTCCTGACCGACCTGCGCCCGAATGGCCCTGATATTTTCGCGTAAATTCCCCAAATGTATAATGGCCCTTGTCGCCCGCATAGCTGGGATACTACTAGGAATCAGACAATAAGGCAACAGGGTGACTTATAATGTACCCTGGTTGGCATGAATAATAATGCCGGAATTTGTTGAGTTTCGTTGCAAAATTTGAAAAATTTGTCAATAGAATTCATCGAAAAACAGCCATTATTTGAGTGAAATGATCAGGTAATTCAATGGAAATTAGGGGAACGTCAATTATTGACTTTTGGTCATTTTTCTGTTATCTTGAACCTCTGTAAATGTCAAATCTAAAATTCAGAAAAAAGGAATGACTTGCATGGAAAATAATGAAATTAACAACAAAACACGGGCTTTTGGCGTCTGCCTGGGTGCCTCAACCATCAGTGCCTGTGAGGTTATGCAGGAAGATGGCAAGATTAAACTCAACAAGGTTGTTGTCAAACCGCACGAGGGAAATCCCAAAGAGACGTTCCGAAATGTTATAGGTGAATTGAATACAAACGGGACACCGATTCTTGTCACGGGCCGTAAATTCCGTAATTTTGTCAAGCTTCCCTCCATCACGGAGCCGGAAGCCGTCGAATATGCCCTTAACCACATTGCCAATAAAGAAGTGCATTATGATGCCCTGGTTTCAGCCGGGGGCGAAACGTTCATGGTGTACAAGCTCGATTCAAACCATAGAATAGTAGGAATTTCCACGGGGAACAAGTGTGCTTCCGGTACGGGGGAATTTTTCCTGCAGCAGATAAAAAGGATGAACCTGGGTGTTGATGAAGCGGTGGAACTCGCGTTCAAGGGAACCCCGTACGCGGTAAGCGGACGGTGCTCCGTATTCTGCAAGTCAGACTGCACGCATGCCCTGAACAAGGGAGAACCGATCGCGGATGTTACCGCCGGATTATGCCAGATGATCGCCAAGAAAATCAGGGAGCTTCTTGCCAAGGTTCCCAACAGGAAGGTGATGGTGGTCGGCGGTACGGCTTTGAACAGGGTTGTCATTGATCATCTGCAGAAAGAAATAGGGAACGTTGATGTCCCGAAAGAGGCCGCTTATTTCGAGGCTCTCGGTGCGGCGATCGCCGCCCTGGACAAAGGCGCCATTGCCACCTCGGAGCTGTTCCATAAGGAACACTCTTCTTTTACAAGGCTTCCCGGTCTGCGTGAAGCGGAATCACTGGTTACGTTTAATACGACCGAATATGACACGGCGCAGGAAGCGGATGAATGCCTGATAGGTCTGGATGTCGGTTCCACGACCACAAAGGCCGTTCTCTTGAGAACCAGGGACGATAAATTCCTGGCTTCCGTGTATTTGAGGACGAACGGGAATCCCGTTGAAGCTTCCAGGGATTGTTATAAGAGCATCCTGGAGCAGTTGAAGGGAACGCATGTTAAAATCAGGGGAATCGGCGTTACGGGTTCCGGCAGGCATATTGCCGGACTTTATTCGCTGACCGACGGTATTATAAACGAAATTATCGCCCATGCGGCGGCTTCGGTATATTTTGATCCCGAGGTGGACACGATTTTTGAAATCGGCGGCCAGGATGCCAAATACACGCACCTCACCAATTCCGTGGCTTCGGATTACGCCATGAATGAAGCCTGTTCCGCGGGAACGGGAAGCTTCCTTGAGGAATCGGCGTACGAGTCCCTTGGTGTAAAGGTGGAAGATATAGCCCAGTACGCGCTTCAGGGAGAAAATCCCCCCAATTTCAATGATCAATGCGCCGCCTTTATCTCTTCCGACATCAAGAACGCTACCCATGAAGGTATTTCCAGAAACGACATTTTAGGCGGGCTGGTATATTCCATCTGTTTTAATTACGTGAACCGTGTGAAGGGCCACAGGCCCGTGGGACGGAAAATATTCATGCAGGGCGGTGTCTGCTACAACAAGGCCGTTCCCCTTGCCATGGCGTCCATCCTGAAAAAACCCATCATCGTTCCGCCCGAACCGGGATTGATGGGAGCCTTCGGCGTTGCCCTTGAACTTAAAAAACGTATTGAACTTGGATTAATAGAAGAGAAGGAATTCACACTTGAATCCCTCGTTGACCGGCAGGTCGGGTATGATAAACCTTTTGTCTGTGCGGGCGGCAAGGAAAAATGCGACTTAAAATGCCACATTAACAGGATTAGAATAGAAGGTAAAATTTACCCGTTTGGCGGAGCCTGTAACAGGTATTACAACCTGCGTTCTAAAATCAACGTGGATAACGATGAACTTGATTACGTGAAACTCCGCAACGAACTGGCTTTCGGTAAATACGCGCCTCCGGCTAACCTGAAGGAGACGGCCACAACCGTCGGTATAAACAAAAGCTTCCTTACCCACAGGCTTTTCCCCCTTTATTACCATTTCTTCACCGAGCTGGGGTGCCGGGTGGTCATGCCGGAAGTGATGAACGAAGTGGCCCTGAACAGGCAGACTTCATCCATGTGTTTTCCCGCCCAGATAGCCATAGGAATGTTCGATGAACTCTCAGAAACCAATCCTGATTATTATTTTATGCCGCATATTGAAGAGATGCACGTTCCGGAAGGGAACACGCGAAAGGAATTCTCCGCCACGTGTATATTCGTGCAGGGGGAATCCTTCTGGATGCGCCAGATATTCAAGGACAAGGATTTGTCAGGCAGGATGTTGTCTCCCACCATCAATTTCTCGGGCGGTTGGGAAAAAGGCCGGAAACAGTTCGTGGATACGGCGGTCAAAATGGGCCTGTCCGGGGACAGGGCGGAAGCCGCCTTTACAAGGGCAATCAGGATCCAGGACGATTTTGAACGTGAATGCCGGCAGATCGGCAGGCAGGCGCTTGAGGACCTGAAAAAGACGCCGGATAAAATCGCCATCGTGGTGATAGGCCGGCCGTATAACGCACTTTCTGAGGACGCTAACAAGGGTATACCGAAAAAATTCACGAGCCGCGGTTATGTTGTCCTGCCGTTCGACATGCTCCCGTTTGACGAGGAGAAGATGGGTGAGCCGCACGATGACTATATGCACTGGGAAATCGGGCAGCAGCTTATCCGTACCGCACAGATCGTGAAGCGTGAAAAGCAGCTGTACGGCGTTTTTATCACGAACTTCCTCTGCGCCATTGACTCCCTGCTGGTTACCTATTTCCGTAAAATCATGAAAACAAAGCCGTCCCTTACATTGGAACTGGACGGGCATACGGCGGACGCGGGCATCAATACCCGCGTCGAGGCTTACCTGGATATCATCAAGAACTATATAGAGGTGCAGAAAAACCTGACCGACGTGCCGTCAACCGGTTTCATTCCGGCCGAGGTGGTTTTGGACAATGCCGGTATTTATTTTATCGATTCAAACGGCAAAAAGTACAACATCAAGGACCCGGAAATCAAGATGATCATACCTTCCATGGGCGACCTCGGTAACCGTACCTTTGCGGCCGTGTTCCAGAAAAGGGGCGTCAACGCCATAGCCCTGCCCATAGCGGACGGCGAAGCCCTTCGGCTTGGCCGGAGTGTAACGACATGCAAGGAATGCCTTCCCATGATCCTCTGTATCGGTTCCATGCTCAAATACCTGGAACACAGGGAAAATACAAACGAAAAATTGATCGTCTTCCAGCCGAGGGCGGCCGGGTACTGCCGTTTGGGGCAGTACCATGTATACATGAATATGCTCGTCAAGGAAAGGAAAATAAAGGACGTGGCCCTTCTTTCCCTCGCCAATGAGGAGCGGTATTCAGGCCTTGGCCCGACCTTCGCACTTTCAGCGTGGGAATGCATTGTTGTGAGCGACGTGATGGACGACGTAAGGAACACGATCATGGCACTGGCTGTCGATAAGGAAGCGGCCATGGAGGTCTTTTACTCGGAAATTGATAAAATACTCGATTCCCTGTCGGGAAGAAGCAAGTTATCCATATACACCCAATGCAAGAAAACGGCCAAAGTATTGAAAACGATACCCTTGAAAACACCGCTTTCCAAGGCACCGGAAGTGGTCGTCATGGGCGAAATTTTCGTCCGCCGTGATTCCTTTTCCAACAAGGACATAGCAAGACGGCTCGCTGAAAAGGGATTTGTGGCCAGGACATCGCACGTGTCCGAATGGATCTATTATCTTAATTACATGATCAAACACGGCCTTCACCTGTCTGACCATACATTTCTGGGCTGGCTGGAATTCGTTGTCTCCGATGTAACGCAGCAGTACGTGGAAAAGAAAATCAAGAAAATCATATCCCATTCCGGGTTGTATGAACCTGAAATAATCAACATAGAGGATATTGTCCGGTATTCCAAGCACATCGTTCCCAATACGCTCAAGGGAGAACCGGGCCTAATCATGGGAATCATGCTTCGCGATGCCTTAACCAAGTATGCCGGTATCATCAACATAGGGCCTTTCGGCTGTATGCCGGTCCGGTTTACCGAGGCGGTCATCTCCAACAATGCCGACATGGACACGAAAAAGGATGCCTACAAGGTGGCCGAGGATTTCTTTGACTTGAGTGAATTTGCCGAGGATGAACACATTCCTTTCCTGACGATTGAAGCGGACGGGAATCCGTATCCCCAGCTCCTGGAAGCACGCTTTGAAAGCTTCTGCCTGCAGGCGGCAAGGGTCTCGGAGAAACAGGGGAAGGAACTGGACCGGATTGTCTCGCCCGTATAAGAAAGGAAAAAGTGGATGAAAAAGCCGTTACTTCTTTTCGCAGTTCTGGCCGCGTTCGCCCTGGTGTCCTGCGGCCTTGGAAACAGTCCGCAAACCCTCATGATCGGGAAATGGGAGGGCGACCCCGGGTTCTATCAATCCAATTTGCAGCTGTCACAGGAGCTTGAAAGCAACCCGTTTTCCGAAATGCTTTTACGGATGCTTGAGAATGTGAAAGTGGAAATTACCCAGTCCGAATACAAGTCCTCGACGGAAATCATAGGCCAGCAATTGGAGGAGACGGTACCGTACAGGCTTATTCTGACAAGGGAAAAAGAAGCGGTCATTGAATCCGTCGGCAGGGACGGCAGGACGGTCAGGCGGGTCATCGGTATAATCGACAACAATCACATCAAGATCTGGCAGCAGGACAATCCGCAGGAAGCGTATGTCTTAAAACGGGCGAAGTAGCCTCTGCCGGTTCCTCTTATCTTTTTTTTTCGCCGTGACAGCATGCATGGGGGATGCTGATAGCCTGAATTTGTTTGCATATACAGATAAACATACCTCATCGGCCAGAACGGAATCGTTCACCGTCAAATCCGGGTGAAGGGCGAAAAGGATTTTGCTCTGGAGGGTGTAATCCATAATATCGCTTAGGAAATGAATTTCGCCGCCGGGTTTTAATGTGCTGACGATGGTATTCAACGTAACCATGCGGAGGAAACGCCTTCGCCTGTGTTTCTGTTTTGGCCATGGATCGGGAAAATAGATATGGTATTTGTCCACGCTTTCTGCAGGAAGCTGATTAATCACATCCTCCGCTTTTGCCTGCATGATTCTCAAGTTGCTTAAATTATTTTTTTCGATTTTTTTACGGGAGGCCATACACCTTTTATTCTTGAATTCTATGCCCAAAAGGAGCGTGGCTGGATTCACCTTGCCGTATTCATTCAAGAAATGCCCATTCCCGCAGCCAATTTCAATTTCGAAGGAACCGTATTCCCGGGCTTCAGTCAGCACGCGGGGGAGTTCGTTTGGGGCGAGAATTACCACGGGTCCTGTTTCCCTTTTGCTTGTTCTTGGCGAAATCCAGGGACAATTTTCTGCCATTGAATTCCTTGCCTGACAGGGAGTCGATTGCCTGCTGGGCAAACTGCGTGGGAATGTTCACAAATGAATAATTGTCCTTGATCTTGATTTCTTTGATATCCGTTTTTTCCAATGGAAGGTTGCCGGTAAAAAGCTCTATCAGTTCCTTGGCAAATACTCTTCTGTTTTTACCTGCGCTTATAAACAACCGGCTGTATTTGGAAGCGGCTTTCCTGCCTCTCGTCCTGTCAAGCAGCTCCTTAAAAAGAATGGCCGTGAACCATGAGCGTTTAAAAAAAGATACCTTTTTATAGATTATCTTTTTTATTTCTTTCAGGGCATCAATACCGGCTGCCTGGTCAAGTTTTTTCAGTAAATGTTCCGTAAAATTGAGGGTGATTTCCTCTTCCTGTGGTTCTTGTCCTTTTTTGACTTCCATTTTCAGCGTCTCCTCGACTTTCTTTATTTCCTGTTTTTCGCCTGATAGAGTAAAGAAAAGTATTTGCCTTGTTGACTGGAGATTGTTAACCGTTTTGGCAAATGACCCTCTTTTCAGGTAAGGTTTATCAAAATAGATAATCGTCGAAAAGGAAAGATGCTCGTTAAAATCAGGATGCAGGGCAGAGGCCAATAAAATGAATGATTTTTTTCGCAGTATGGCGTTGGACAAATCAATCAATTCATTAGTCTCAGGATTATCCCTGATTATGAGAGCCTTAAAACCCATCTCCTTGATGACGGATTTTACCTTTTTTTGACCCTTTCTGTTCAGGCAAATCAGAATGCTTTCAGAATGCAATGAGAGTAATAAATCCCTTAAAAGCGGGAATTTCTCTTTTTCGTTTAATAATTCATGGTAATATAAACCAAGGCTTTTTTTATTCGCGTCCCACTCGGCATTGTATTTGATGAGCGGCATTTTAAGGCTGTTGATGAATTGCGATGTTTCCGGTGTGATCCTGGGTATCATTGCGATAATCTGGATATTTCTGGGGCACTTTGATTTAATAAAATAAAAATCGGCCTCATACCCTTGAAAAAGCCTGGCTTCAGGCGTACTAAGAAAAATGAAGCGTAAATGGTTGAAATTGATATTGCCCCGGCGTATGTGGTCTATGACCCGCTGGGGAGTGCTGATAACGATGGGAGGGTTCTTCAGCAGGCTTCTGTATTCATCTCTCGGTTCCTCTTCCAGCCCAAGGAACAAAGATCGGATTTTTGGATATTCCCCCCTTATTTCCTTGTATATGAGTTTTCCGGTAGTCAATCCGGGTACCAATATCAGGGCCTTCAAGCCTTCATGCCATTTTTTTATTTTACTGATGAGGGGTAGAACGAACAGGGTTTCTTTCCCTAAAGAGGTTCCCCCTGCTTCTATGACAATGTCTTTCCCCTTAAGGATGGGTTTTATTATTTTATGATGTTTCCATTCAGTCTGCTTCATATTCCCGTTCTGGACCCGTATCCATTCCTCGTTTATACAAAATCTGCTACCAAGTTGTGCTTTTTTATACAGTTCCGGGGACTTCTGTCCCCCCACTTCCATCATGGGAACATCGAAAAATCCCTTTTTTTCTGATAAAGCTGGTTTTTCGATATACCCTTATGATAAATTATAATACGTATGATGAATACGTTTGTCAAGAATGTATTTATGGCACATCCGAAAAGCTCTTATTCGATATGCCCTTTGATTTATTTTATTTTAGTTTTCTGCCGATAATACAAAACAGGGAGAATTTATGCTTTTTAGAAAATTGACACTTTTTTTAGTCCTAACAATCTGCTTTCACGCGCTTTTTGCCGAAGTTTTTGAATTTAAATACAGAAAAGACGATATGTACAAATTGAAAACAGAAGTAGATGAGGATATATACTATAATGGCGTTTTTAGCGGAAGTGCCAATTATTTGAATAAAATATCGGTATTTATCGAGGATGTAAAAGGCAAAAAAGGAAGTTTAAAGGGGATATTCCGGACTTTCAAACAGGTAAGAGAGGGGATATATCTCTATAAAGAAGAGGAGGAGGATTATTCATCTTTTTTCGTCCGGGATGAACATGGAAAGTATGAAATGTCGAACGATTATCTCATGCCGCTTATGCGGGATGTGCCTTTATTTCCTGCATATGATATTAAACCCGGTGATGAATGGTCGGCAAAAGGGATTGAGGTTCACGATTTTACTGAATTTGGAGTTCAAAAACCGGTTTTAGCTCCCATAAATATAAACTATACCTATTTACGTGATGAAAAAAGAGATGGCATGAATTGTGCCGTATTTCAAATCAATTATGCGGTGTATTATCTTTATAATGGCCCAACGCCCAAGGCGAATGATTATCCTGTAAAAATAATGGGTGGTGCGGAGCAGGAACATTTCTGGAACAGGGAAGCGGGCAGGCCGTATTATTATAGTGATGATTTTGACATCTATTACATTATGAAAAGCGGTCTTGTCATCGAGTTCCTGGGACGTTCCGAGGGCCTTGTAACGGAATCCAAGAAATGGGACAAAAAAAAGGCGACGGATGATATAAAAAAAGAGATTGAAGATAAAAAAATTGAAGATACGACTGTTAAAGAGGATGACGAAGGCATTGTCATCACTCTTGAAAATATCCAGTTCAAGCCGGAGTCAGATGTACTGATGCCCTCTGAACAGGCTAAATTGAAGAAGATTGCAGAAATATTGAAACGGTATCCCGACAGGGACCTGTTTATTGCCGGGCATACCGCCCTTGCGGGTACATCATCCGGACGTCAAGCTCTTTCCGAGAACAGGGCAAGAAGTGTGGCGGAATTCCTGCTGATGCTCGGTGTCCGCAGAGAAGACCAGATTACGTACAAGGGATTCGGGGCCAGGCTCCCACTTGCCGACAACAGTACGGAAGAGGGCCGGAGGAAAAACCGGCGCGTGGAAATCAAGATTCTTGAGAATTGATTTACAATAAAGTATTGCTGAATTTTTCCATTTTTATCTATCCGTAAAACGCATTTTTTTATATAATGGGCATTCCAAAAAACCGGGAGGATTTAAATGAAAGTTGCCAAATTCGGTGGAACATCCATGGCTGACGCGGAACAGATAAAAAAGGTCTGTTCCATCATATTGTCCGATACAGAGAGAACCCTGATCGTGGTTTCCGCGCCGGGAAAGCGCCACGCCAATGATGTGAAGGTTACCGACCTTCTTATTGCCCTGGCCGGCAAGGCCGCTTCCGGCGGAGCCTGGGAAAGCGAACTGAATGCCGTTGTCAGCCGTTATGCGGCTATTGCGGACGGCTTGAAGCTTGGCGGCGGAATCATAACGGAAATTGAAAACGACCTCAAGGGCCGGTTGGCCAAATACGCCGGCCATGAGGAAAAATTGACGGATGCCGTTAAAGCGGCGGGCGAAGACAATACGGCGAAAGTGGTGGCCGGCTATTTGAAAAGCCTGGGGCATGAGGTGTGTTACGTTGACCCGAAGGATATCGGGATGTTATTAAGCGATGATTACGGTAACGCGCAGGTGCTGCCCGAATCTTACGATAACCTGGCCAGGCTTAAGCAAATACCCGGCATAAAGGTCTTTCCGGGATTTTTCGGATACACCAGGGCGGGCGATGTTGTGACGTTTCCGAGGGGAGGTTCGGACATTACGGGCTCCATACTGGCGGCGGCTGTCGGGGCGGACGTGTATGAAAATTTTACCGACGTGGATTCCGTTTTTTCCGCCAATCCAGGGATCGTTAATAAACCCGAGGCAATTACCGCGTTGACATACAGGGAAATGAGGGAACTCTCCTATGCCGGTTTTACCGTGCTTCATGAAGAAACCCTCCTCCCCGTTTTCAAGGCGGGGATTCCGGTTAATATCAGGAATACGAATAACCCCGGGGCCACGGGAACGATGATCACGATTACCCGCCATCCGGACCCGGACAGGCCCGTAGTCGGTGTTGCCGGCAAGAAGGGCTTTTGTTTCATAGACATCAGTAAATACCTGATGAACCGGGAAGTCGGGTTCGGCCGGAAAGTCCTGCAAATCCTCGAGGACGCGGGGCTCTCCTATGAGCATACGCCTTCCGGAATCGACAATATTTCCGTTATCCTTAACGGAAGTAAATTGACGCAGGAAATTGAACAAAAGGTTATCTCACGCATACGTAAGGAATTGTCCGTTGACCTGGTTGAAGTGCACAGGGGTTTTTCCATTATTTTCATCGTGGGGGAGGGTATGCGGAATTCCGTAGGCCTTGCGGCAAGGGCCACCCAAGCCATTGCGTCAGCGGATGTAAATATTGAAATGATCAACCAGGGGGCCTCTGAAATAAGCATGATGTTCGGTGTCCAGGACCCGGACATGGACAAATCGGTTCAGGCCATTTATTCGGAATTTTTCAGGTCATAATCACAAAGGCACCTCTAAAAACCTCCTTTTTGGGCAGCTAAGAATCGCTATTGCGATTCCGGGTCCTGTGCGCGGGCAATCAAAACCTTTAAAAAATCGGGGTTTTTATTGGTATTCATGCCGAAATTCTAAAAGACACTTTTACAGGACGCTCAAAATGAAGGTTTTTTGCAATAATTGCAGATACAGGGGGTTTTCAGACTCTCTTTTCTGTACTTATGAGGACAGGTTTATAAATACAAAGGAATATTCTAAAACAAAGGCCTCTAAAAATCGGAATGGCAAATGCGTGCATTATGAAAAGTTATGGTGGAAATTCTGGATAGAAGAAGAAATCGTATAAAACCGGAAATCCCTTTATCAGGACTTCCTGGACACATTGTAATGGATAATCTGCTGAAGTATCTGTACGGCATCGGGGTTTTTGAACGGAATCTCTTTCATCAGCTTCTCGGCCTTGCGGGAATATTCGTCAATAATCAGGGAACATTTTTCCGTAACGCCGTATTTGACCATTAATTCCCTGACAAATTTCATATCAGGACCGGAAAGGTCCCTGTTCCCGAAAACTGATGCAAGACGGTTTCGCTCAGCGGCGTCGGCAGACTCTATGAGGTAATGGAAATGAAGCGTTTTTTTCCCTTCCTTGATGTCAGAGCCGACGGGTTTGCCCACGGTCGTTTCGTCACCGAATAAACCCAGTTCATCGTCTTTGATCTGGAAGATGATGCCGAGAGTCTCGCCCGTTTTCATTAATTTTTCAACCGCCTCACCTGCCGCAGAGGCAAGCAGGGCCCCCATTGCCAGGGGAAGCGCAAAGGTGTAGCGCCCCGTCTTGTACCTGTACAGCAGGATAATGGAATCCGCTTCAGCCGGACCCGGGCCCGAGTTCCGGAGAACATCCATCATTTGCGCCGCACCCACCAATGACATTTCCCTTGAACAGAGAGAAAGGATTTTCGTCTTGACATCGGGCGGAGCGTTGAGGCCTGCGAGAATGTCAAAGGCCATGAAAAAAGCGATATCACCGGCGCAGATGCCCAGGGATTCTCCCGTGTGACGGGAATCTTTTATACCCTGTTCCGAGGCCGCCCGGGCGTAATGGTAAAAAAGGGTATCCATGCCGCGGCGCGATAAATCCCTGTCCATGATGTCGTCATGGATGAGCAGTGCGGACTGAAACAGCTCAAGGGCCGCTCCCATTTTTACAGTCTCCCCGTTCTGTCCCTTGGAGAAGAGAAGACAGCCGAGCCGGGCCAGGGCGCCGCGTATCATCTTGCCTTTCACGGAAAATTCCAGGATCCTGGACAGGACATCTTCGGCCGTTTCCAGTCCGGGGTGGATGGTCTTGAGTAAATTGGAAGTGTACCGGGAAAGGTATTCTATGATACTTTTTTTTTGCTCTGCAATAAAATCGTTCATTGACAGGCATTATAGCGGATTGTATGCATAAAAATCAATCCTGTACATAGTGCCGGATGGTTTCATTAAAATGGGACAGGAGCCGTGTGTTGTCTTCCATTATTGTTTTCAGGTTTTTCACCGCCTCGCTGAGCAGATCGCGTTTTTCCCTGTAAAGTGAAAGGGATGTGTTGATTTCGTTCGTACCGTCCTTCAATACGGAAAAGGCGTCAATGATTTTCTGCGTTTCGAGCCTTTGGGAATCCGCCGTATTATGGATCTGCACGCTTATTTCCTTGAGGCTCTCCATCGATAAGGCGATTTCCTCGGAGATCCGGCTCTGCCTGGTGAGTGCATCGGCCATTTCATTATTGAGGGAAGTGGTTTCGTTTACATTCGAAACGATCCTGTTCAATCCCTCTTCCGATTCAAGGGAAATGTCCACCGCCGTTTGAACGATGCTTGTTATGCTGGTCACGATCTGGGAAATTTTCTGAGAATTGGCGCTTGAATCTTCGGCCAGCTTCCGTATCTCGTCCGCAACCACGGCAAAACCCCTTCCCGCTTCACCGGCGTGCGCCGCTTCGATGGCCGCGTTCATGGCCAGAAGGTTTGTCTGGTCTGCAAGTGATTTTATGATATCCACTATCTCGAGGATCCGGGATGTGGACTTTTCCATGTCTTTAATGGCCGACAGGGTTTTTTCAACAAGGTCCCTCCCGCTCCTTGCCGTCGTTTCAAGGTCGCCGGACAGGGTTTTTGCCTTCTGCGAAACGGTGCTGATATTGTTGATAGAGTCTTTCATTTCGTAAATCACGGAGGTCGACTCGGTAACGAATTCCGCCTGCTGCCTGGAATTCGAACCCGTATCGTCAATTAATGAGAAAAGTTTTTCCAGAACCTTGAAAGTCTCCCCGATGGCCTGATTTTGGGACATGGTGGCCTTTTCAATCATTTCCATTGTTTCGTTCAGAAGTTCGCTTGAGTCTTCCGTTTTTTCAACCGCCGTATTCAGGGTTTCATTTGTAGAGTTTATGGAGCCCGAGACGGTGAGGGTCTGGGAGGAAAAGGCGTTCTGCATTTTGGCCAGGTTGCTTTTATCCTCCGCCTGCTGCCGTGCCAGTTTTTCATTGGACCGGGAATATACAAAGAGAACGATTCCGAGCAGCAGCGGCGCGAGGAACATGGCGCCGGTATTGGAATTGGAAATATAAATGGAAGTGACACTGGTAACGGACGGGTCGACGGGAACATACGTGACGCATAAGTTGACCACGAATGCGGCGATGATGAAACCCGAGTATTGAACCGTGGCAAGAATGCCCGCATACAGCACAATCGGGCTGTAATTCCTCATGGTGGCGATCCCTATGAAAATATAATATATGTGGGGGTATATCCCTATTACGGACAGGTGAAGGGCTCCGGTAATGCTGAACCCGAGCAGGATAACGGAAATAAGGGTTATATCGATCGTCGTTGTCACCCACCGGAGCCACCTGTACGCCTTGCCTGAACGGCACAGATAAAGAACAACAAAGGATAAAAGCAGTGTGCCCAGGTCGGCGGTTAACGTAACGGTCATTCCGGCCTGGTTCTGAAAGGACTGTGACGAGACGATAAGGAAAAGAAGTGCGGCGAAGAATCCGCACATTATAATCCTGATAATGGTAGTTTTTACTTCACCCTTTCTCTGGGCTTCCTCCATTTTAATATCGAATTCGGATATGTTTACCATGATTTGATTATAATTCAATTTATCCGCGGATTCTACAGAAATGCCGCAATTATTGAATTATGTTTCCATATTCATATAATTTATCTTATCGTTTATTCTTTATAAGGAAGTATATATGAAAAAAATAAGTTACATGGCATCAATTATTGTCTGCTCGTTTGTGCTGGCCCTGTGTACGAGCGACAGGTATACGGTAGTGGAATTCAATAATGACAACTATTCCGAAGACTGGAAAAAAGTGAGCGAAATGGAAAGCAAGGCTCTTCCCAAATCAATGCTTGAAATTGTCGACTCAATCTTCGAAAAGGCAAAAAAGGAAAACAATCCGGGCCAGTTCATCAAGGCGGTCGTTTACAAGATCAAGTACCTGGCCCAGGTGGAGGAGGGCTCGCTGGTGAAAAGCATCCTTGCCGTTCAGGAAGAGGCCGTCAAAGCCGCTTTTCCTGAAAAACAAATTCTCTATTCCCTGCTCGCCGAGATATACTGGGGATATTACGAGAACAACCGCTATCATTTTTACAATCGAACGGAAACGGTCAATTTCGAACAGGATGACATAAACACATGGAGCCTGAAGAAAATCGTCGAGGAATGCGTCAATTGCTATACGCTTTCCCTGGAAGAGCCGGGCAGGCTCAAAGGCACCCGTATCGGAGACTTTGCCGCTGTTTTAAACCATACTATCGATTACATACCCAACGGGAGGGAAAGGCGGCCGACCCTGTATGATTTTCTGGCGCACCGCGCCGTGGATTTCTTCATGCGCACGGAACCGGATATTACCCGGCCCGCCGATACCTTTGCGCTGAATGACGAAAGGTATTTCTCCCGGGCCTCCGATTTTATTAATGTTAAAATTACTTCCGAAGACCCCCTTTCCTATAAATATCATGCCCTGTCCCTTTTTCGAGATTTGACCGGGTTTCATTTGCGGGACAGGGAGCCGGCCGCCCTGGTGGATGTCGAGTTGAAAAGGCTGGAATTTGTCTTGAGAAATTATACCGGTGAGAAAAAGGATGAATTGTATCTGAACGCGTTGGACACCTTATTGAAATCAAGCGGCGACAGCACGGTAGCGGCGGAAATTCTCTACCACCTGGCGGATTACCATTACGGAAAGGCATCGGGGTACAACCCGCAGGTATCAGCGGACTACAAGGATGAGGCGGGAACCGCGTACGGTATTTGCGAAGACGCCATCAAAAATTATCCCGGCTCCATCGGTGCCGGTCAGTGCGCCTACCTGAAGGACCGGATAACTGAAAAGAATTTATCCATGGTTATTGAAAACATGAACCTTCCCGAAAAACCGTTTAAAGGTCTTGTGGAGTACAGGAACCTGGATAGAATATTCGTCAAAATTTATAAGACCAGTGAATGGGACCTGGAAACAATTTATGACGAACAGGCGCAATCCTATGAGAAGACCGGTTCTTACAGGGATTATAATTCAGTCCTCATTGATTTTTTCAAAACGAAAAAAGAATCGGCATCCTTTGACGTTGATCTTCCCGATGACAAAGATTATAACGGCCACAACGTTGAAATCAAGTTGCCTTCTTTGCCTGTCGGTTATTATGCTTTTTTAGCCGGTTCATCGGCAGACTTGAGTTACGATCACAATGCCGTGGTATTCGCGTTTTCCCATGTATCGTCCATAAGCTACATTCACAGGACGGAAGGTAACGGTGACCTGGAATTTCAAATGCTGGACAGGCAGACAGGCGACCCGCTTGCCGGCGTAAAGGCCCGGGTATATGTGGCTCAATACAATTCCCGAAAAAGCAGGAACGAGTATATTAAATCAACCGTATACAGCTCGGATAAAAACGGCCGGTTTGCCATTCCGGCGGGCAGGGACTATAAGAATTTCGGCATGGAATTCACGTATAAAAACGATACCTTGACCGTTTTGACCTCGAATGACAGGTTCGGCCAGGCCGTTTTTTACCAGGGACGCAAACGTGATGAAGGCGGGGACAGGGAGTCGGTTCAAGCGATGGTTTTTACCGACAGGGCCATTTACAGGCCGGGCCAGGCCGTGTATTTCAAGGCCCTCCTTATGAAAAGTGATGACAGGAAGAAATTTTCCGTCCTGAATAATACAAAAGCCATTGTGGAGTTATATGATGTGAACTGGCGGAAGGTGGCGGAGAAGTCCCTGACAACCAATTCCTTCGGCAGTATAAACGGATTTTTTACGGCGCCCCTGATCGGGATAACGGGACAGATGCAGATTGCCGTAAAAAGAGCGGGAAAGACGGTCGGGTATAAATACATATCCGTCGAGGAATACAAGCGCCCCAAATTCGAGGTATTGTTTGAACCGTTGAAGGGAACGTACAGGCTGGGGGACGAGGTAGCGGCTAAAGGTACGGCCATTTCTTATTCAGGAGCGGCCGTTACCGGGGCAAAGGTTAAATACAGGGTTGTGCGGTCCGCCGTTTTCCCGTACTGGTGGTATTATTATTACGGCTATTATCCGCGGTCGCCGGAAATGGAAATATCCCATGGCTCTTCCGTCACCGGTGATACGGGCCTGTTTGAAATCAAATTTTCCGCGATTCCCGATGCCGCCGTTTCGCGGGATTCAAAACCGGTTTTCACCTACAGGATCTATGCCGATGTGACGGACATCAATGGGGAAACCCATTCGCAGATGCAGTATATCCGCCTCGGTTACCATGCGCTTCTCATCGGTCTTTATTCCGATGAATACCTGGACAGGGATAAGAACAACGGGATTGAGATCAGTGTGACGAACCTGATGGGCGAGCCCGAGAAATCGGATTGTAACGTAAGGATTTTCAGGCTGAAGGAACCCGGAAAATATTTCAGGGAAAGGTTCTGGAAAAGGCCGGACAAATTCCTGTTTTCCCATGAGGAATACCGCGCCCTTTTTCCGGATGATGTGTATGATGATGAGAACAACCATTATAAATGGGAGAAGGATAAGGAAGTATATAATGGTAAAGTAGCGGTTGAAGACAGAACCAAAATCAAGCTTGATGGCCTGGAAAAATGGCCGGCAGGGGAATATATTATCGAGGCGGAAACGAGGGACAGGTTCGGCCAGGACATAAAGGAAGCGAGGTATTTTACGCTTTATTCCGGCAAGGATGAGGTGTCGCCGTACCCGGCAGCCAGCCTTTTCATTCCGGACAAGACATCCGCAGAACCGGGGGAGAATTTAAATCTTTTAGCCGGCGGCCTGGCGGAACAAGTCCTGTTTGAAATCGAATATGATTCCGCCATTATGGAATCACGTTTCCTTTCCTGCGGTCTTTCCTCCAAAACGGGACACTTGAAGCAAACGAAGCTTACCATCCCCATAAAGGAAGAGTACAGGGGAAACATAACCCTCTACCTTACCTTCGTACAGAACAACCGCCTTTATTCGAAGAGAGAGACGATAATCGTTCCGTATACGAATAAACAGTTGGCGATAAAATTCGAAACGTTCCGCTCCAAGCTCCTGCCGGGGGAGAAAGAGGAATGGCGGCTGAAAATTTCCGGGCCCAAAAAGGAAAAGGTCGCGGCCGAGATGGTTGCGACGTTATACGATGCGTCCCTCGATGCCTTCAGGGCCAATTACTTCGATTTTTCCGTTTATCCCTATTTTTACGGTGGCAGGAACTGGGACAGCACCAGGGGATTTTCGGTCAACAACGGTAGACTGTATTCGGTCGAATGGAACGGCTATGCCTCGTACTCTGGTGTTGATTATGACAGGTTCAACTGGTTTGACCTTTACTTTTTTGATGTCAGGGGTGACCGTAT
>JAFGKU010000001.1 GCA_016928415.1 Spirochaetales bacterium | reverse complement strand
GGATGAACACAAAACAATAATCAAGGCGTTCGGTAAACAGGTCGAAAAAATATATTTTCCACGAAATTAGGTGCGGAATGTGGGATAGATACAACATTTTTCCCATTTGCCTGTGCTGTGGGAACCATGGCTAAAAGGTCATCATAGGTAACCGGTTGTGTAAGGCTGTATGAATCAGCGAGGGCCATGTTCATGTACAGGATGGAAGTAAACTCGACTCTCCCTAAAGGAATTTCCCAAATCTCACCGTTCGGCCCCATAGGAGGGATAAGACTTATATCTATGAAATTGGCATCAATATACGGCCTGAGATCTGTCTGCTGCCCGGCCGCCTGCCAGGGTTCACTCCACTTCCCCATAGTGCCCATATAGGCCAGGTGGGGTATATCACCGGAAGCAAGCCTTGCATTAACCTTCTGGTGATAGGCGTCCCCATAAAGCAGTTCATACGCGATATCGATGTTCGGATTCTCCATTTCAAAGGCATCGACAATGCGTAACCAATCCTGGCCTTCCGAATTTGATGGGCTGCCATAAGCCATTGTTTTTACCACTATTGCCCCGCCCTCTTTTAGCTGTGTCCCGGCAATAGCCATTCCTATTATTATTATCAGAAAAAAGACAATCAAAATCACTTTTTTCATAGAGCCCTCCTCATAGATACAGACTATAAACCTTTAAGGCTTATTATCCATGATTTGTCACAACGATTACCTGATAGCAAATTGTTATGACTCCCTATAAAATGATAGTAATATTTGTTGACCATACAAGACTTTTATAGAAATAAACAAATAAATATATTCAAAATCCCAATTAGAAATCTCTGATTATATTTGTCCTAAATTTTTTCCTTTTCAAAAAAATACATGATTTCTTCTATCATTAAAAACCTTTAAGGCAGGAAACGAGGGTTTTCACCTATTTATTATCCATTCCTTATTTTGACAACAAGCACAATTGAAACAAACGAAAAGGTTATGATATTCGCCACGATCAGTGGCAAGTCCCCGACAATAAACCCGTAAACGAGCCAGAGGACGACGCCGAAATCCAGAATACAGTACATGAGCAGAGAAATGCTTTTTGTATCCCCGGTTTTCAGTGTCTTTATCACCTGGGGCAGAAACGAACCCGTCGTACATGCGGCACCTAAAAGACCGATGAGAGTTGTAAAATTCATATGCTTATTCCTTTCTATAAAGTAAATTTCGTAATTACATAAGTGAGAATAGCTTTATTATAATTATTTCCCCGGACATTACCAATACCATTTCTATTATTTATTGCCGATTTGCAAATCACTGAAACTTTGCTTATAATTTATTATAGACAAATATATTATTGGTCATTAATGTAAAAAACACACATCCTATGAAGGAGTATAAAGTGGTAAAAACCCTTAATCTACGAAATAAAAAAAATATTACTATTTATATTTGTGTTTTCGTATCCGCCTTTGTTTTTATTATATCATCCTGTAATAAACCAGAAACATCCAGAATTTACAATGTTGGAATACTTTGCAGTGCAACGTCTTTAAGCATGGCCGCAGAAGGATTCATGGGAAAAATGAATACACTCGGTTATATCGAAGGGAAAAACATCGTATATGATCTACGCCAGGCTTACAACGACGCAGTCCAGGCTCGGCAAATCTGTGAAAAATTTATAAAGGATAACGTAGACCTTATATTTGCATTCTCCACACAGGCTGCTGTAATTGCAAAGAATGTAACAGAAAAAACTAAAATCCCATTGATTTTTACAATTGTAAATATTGAAGATACAGGGATTATCAAAAGCATTCAGGAACCAGGAGGAAATATTACCGGTGTCCGTTCTCCCTCGATAGAACTACCCGTTAAAAACCTGGAGATCATGCTTGAATTGCTGCCCGATTTGAAAAAAATTTATTTGCCATATGCTGCCAATTATCCTGCTATTTATACAGGCCTCAAGGCATTGCACGCGACAGCCAAGACTGCAGGCATTTCGGTAACAGACCTTCCTGTCTCGGAATTGAAAGACCTTGAAAACGATTTGAAAGCCAGGGATTCAATGCAGAACATCGGGATTGAGGCAATTCTCTGTTTGCCGGAATCGCTTGTACAGAGTCCGGAAGGTTTTAAATTGTTAAGTGATTTCGCCGATAAACACAAAATTCCCATAGGCGGCCTTATTCCCTGGGAGATCACGAAAGGGGCAACTTATGTCACTGGTATAGACATGCACGAGATGGGACAACTGGCCGCGCCCCTGGCAGACAAGGTCCTGAAAGGAACGAAAGCCGGTACAATCCCGGTTGTCTCTCCCGAACTGCACCTTCGTATAAATTATAAACGCGCATTGGAACTTGGAATCACTGTACCAAAGGGATTACTGCTTCAGGCGGATGAAATTATCCGGTAAACAGGAATAAAAAAACACCGGCATTGACATTAACCAATGGATTGATTAAAATTTTATCCTGCAACAATATCCCCGGCTGCGGTTATACGGAGGCTGGCTTTGCCCGGTAAACTGAAAAAAACTAAAATCTCGCCCAAACCTCCGGGCCTGACTGCGACGTTATCGATAGCGTATGTCGCTTTGATGATTATTGCACTTCTCATTTTCGGCGGACTTCTGATGTTCTTCTACTCACAATCAAACCAGGAGGTTATAGAAACTTCCCATGAACATCTTGCCCGTGATGCGGCTACAAAAGTAAGCAATTTTATCAAGGATAAAACAAATCTTTTGACGGCATTTCTCCGACTGGAAAATCCATTAGAACCCGGCTATGATAAAAGGAAAGAATTCCTGGAAGGTCTTTTAGCCATACATCCATCATTCCGCCATTTGGTCCTGCTTGACAATCAAAACCGGATTGTAACGCAGGCAGCCCGTTTTTCAGTGCAGACTTCAGGCGAGTTCAATAAAAATCTTGAAAACCATCCCCTATTCTACGGTACACAAAAGAAAAGTTATATCAGCCCCGTATATATAGATCCGTTTACCAGCGAACCCATGATCATCTTATGCGTGCCTGTAAGGAATGTTTTTAACGATTATTTCGGGTACCTGGCGGCCGAACTCAACCTGAAATTCATGTGGGAACTGGTGGACAACCTGAAAGTGGAAAATAGCGGCAAGGTTTATGTAGTAAACAGGCAGGGAGTCTTGATTGCCTTTGGTGATACCGCCCGGGTATTAAAAGGGGAAAACGTTATCCATTTAAAAATTGTAAGCGATTTTGTATATTCTTCCTCTGCCAAGGGTTATCCAGGGGTTAAAACATACAAGGGTATTACCGGTGAACTCGTGGTAGGTACTTATATCCCGCTTGTAGTGCCTGACTGGGCTGTTATTGTTGAAGTCAGCTGGGGCGAGGCATACCGGATCATTCTTCGTGATGTAATGTTATCTTCAATCATCTTCCTGGTTTTTTCCATCCTGGCCGGTCTGTTAGGTATCATTATTGCACGAAGACTGGCATATCCGATTGTACACCTCACCCGGACCGCTTCCCTCATTGCAGCAGGTTCGGCTACCGAACCGGTAAAAATAATAGGGCCTAAAGAAGTGGTGAGTCTTTCCTCCGCGTTCAACAGCATGACATCCCAACTGCTGCAGAGCCACGTGGAACTGAAAGCACAGCTGGTTGAAATCGAGAAGAGCCGGGAAGCACTCAGGGAAAGCGAAGAACGATTCCGAAATATAATAAACAATGCCAATGAAATCATCTATACCCTTTCTCCGGAAGGTATTTTCACTTTTGTCTCCCCCGCATGGACCAGATTACTCGGTCACCCGGTATCGGATGTCGAAGGGCAGCATTTCTCACAATTCATAAACCCAGAAGACCTGGAGGTCTGTGAAGAATTCCTGGGAAAGGTATTGTCCACCGGCAAGCCCCAACAGGGTATCAATTACCGGATAAAACACATGGACGGTACGTGGCGGTGGCACACATCCGTAGGGTCACGTGTTGCAGAAGCCCGGGGCAGCCCGCACTACTATGTGGGAATCGCCCAGGACATAACCTGGAGTAAAAAAGTGGAAGAAGACAGGGTAAAATTGGAACAGCAGTTGTTTCAGGCGCAAAAAATGGAATCAATCGGCCGTCTGGCCGGCGGCGTGGCGCATGATTTCAACAACATGCTTAACGTCATTCTGGGATACGCGGAATTAATCAGGCTGGATTTGTCCGCCAATGATCCGAATCTGAAAAAAATCAAGGAAATAGAACGGGCTGCCGGTCATTCCAGGGATATCACGAGGCAGCTGCTCGCCTTTTCACGAAAGCAGATCATTTCTCCCGTTTCCCTGGATATGAATAAAGTCATAGAAGACAACCTCAAAATGCTGAAAAGACTTATAGGCGAGGATATCGATATTCGCTTTTACCCGGCAAAGGATATATGGAAAGTCGAACTTGACCCCTCCCAATTGAACCAGATCATCTATAACCTGGCCATCAATGCCCGCGACGCATTGCCTGACGGCGGCAAACTGACCATTGAAACATCCAACGCTTCTATTGACGCAACCTACTGTGACGAGCATATCGGTTTTTCTCCCGGGAACTACGTCGTTCTATCGGTAAGCGACAATGGAATGGGTATGGACAAGGAGACCCAGGCCCATCTCTTTGAACCTTTCTTCACAACAAAAGAAGTCGGGGAAGGCACGGGACTCGGCCTTGCCACCATTTACGGCATAATCAAACAGAACGGCGGTTTTATAAACGTGTACAGCGAACCGGGACAGGGAACCACGTTTCGCATTTATTTCAACAGAATTACCGAAAAAACAGAAGTAAAAAACAGAGAAGCAGAGCCTTCGATAAAATCCGCCGGTGGCACAATCCTTCTTGTGGAAGACGATGAGATGGTGCGTTCCATGACCACGATCGCCCTGGAAAGGATAGGTTATAATGTCCTGGAACTGGAAACGCCGACAGAAGCATTATCAATAATCGAAAAAGGTGACATTCCCTTTGTTCTCCTCATCACGGATGTTGTCATGCCGGAAATGAACGGTATTGAACTGAAAAACAAAATCGCCGCCGTACAGCCCGATATCAAGGTGTTGTTCATGTCCGGTTATACGGCAAACACAATCGTCCATCATGGTGTTCTGGATAAAAACGTGCATTTTATTCAAAAGCCTTTTAACCTGAAAGAACTCGCAAAAAAAGTCCGTGAATCAATTGAAGGGTGAGATTTTTTACATAAAATAACCATATCAAACTCCCGGAATTTATTGCTGAACCATCCTGATTTTATGTAGATTAAGGGGGTGGTGTGAAATGAACACTCATGATATAAAAAAAATCATAAAGGAGCAGAGGGATTATTTTTTATCGGGAGAAACGCGTTCCGTCAACTTCCGCATCAAGCAGCTGGAAAAGCTGAAATCAGCCATCATCCGCAAAGAAGAAGACATTATCCGCGCGCTGAAAGCCGACCTGTATAAATCCGAGTTTGAAATATTTGTATCCGAAACCGGATTTCTCCTTGCCGAGATCAGGCATTTCCTGAGGCATTTGAGGAAGTGGGTAAAACCGGAAAAAGTTACCACACCCATAGTGCTCTTCCCGGCACGGTCTCGCATACACAGGGAACCGTATGGCGTGGTGCTCATCTTCTCGCCGTGGAATTACCCGCTCCAGCTTTCCCTTTCACCATTAATTGGCGCCATCGCTGCGGGCAACTGCATCGTATTGAAAACCGCCCCGGCTTCGAATCACACTTCACGCGTCATCAGGGAAATAATAGAAAACACATTCCCCGGTAATTACATAACGGTTGTCGAAGGTCACAGGGATATCAACCGGGCCCTGCTTGCCGAAAAATTCGACTACATTTTCTTTACCGGGGCTTCCGAAGTGGGCAAAAAGGTGATGGAAGCGGCTGCCACGTCCCTGACTCCCGTCACATTGGAACTGGGCGGCAAGAATCCCTGTATCGTGGATGAGGATGTGAATCTGGAAATTGCCGCCAAAAGAATTACCTGGGGAAAATTCCTCAATTCAGGCCAGACCTGCATCGCTCCGGATTACCTTCTCGTGCATAAAAAAATACGCGGTCCCCTCATTCAGGTAATCTGCAATTCAGTTAAGAGGCTGTATGGTGAAAATCCGGTGAAAAATCCCGACTATGGAAGGATCATCAACAGGAAACATTTCCTGCGAATACAGTCCTATTTAAAATACGGAACCCCGGTCTGCGGCGGGAATTCGGATGAAGAAAGCCTGTACATGGAGCCCACGATACTCGAAGATGTCGACCCGGAATCCCCACTTATGAACGAGGAAATTTTCGGGCCCCTGCTCCCGGTTATCGAGGCGGCGTCCGTTGACGAAGCATTGGGGATTGTCCTTGAAAAGCCGAAGCCGCTTGCCCTTTATCTTTTTTCAAATAACAAACAAATCCAAAAAAAGGTAGTGGACTCGATTCCTTACGGGGGCGGGTGCATTAACGACACGGTTATTCATTTCATAAACCATAATATGCCGTTCGGGGGTGTGGGATTCAGCGGGATGGGGGCCTACCACGGCCGCTACAGTTTTGAAACCTTTTCCCGCAAAAAAAGCATTATGTACAATTCTCCGAGCATTGATCTTCCCTTCCGTTATGCGCCTTACACGAAGTGGATCTACCGGCTCATAAGAAAAATTTTTTAGTGAATTACCGAAGACCCACTCCCTGCCGCACAATACGGTTGATTTATACGGTTTTCCCGTTTGCTGAAGGATTGGCCATTCGTTTGAATCCTTTAAACAGGTATGTTCTGTAAAGCAGGTTTGAGGTCGGGCAACTGTCCATACACAGGCCGCAGCCAACACATGAAAGATCCAATACGGGCTGCCTGTTCTTGGCCCTGGTCATAATGTCAATCGACATTTTACAGGCATCATTGCATGCCCCACATTGAGTACAGTATGTCAATCCTGTTTCAATTCTCTGGCCGGACAGTCGCGCTATAAAAGCTAATCCAAAACCCGCGGGACAATAATAACAGTATCCACGGCCACCTATTATCAACCATAAAAACATCATCAAAGTCAATTCCAAACTTACATATTTTATCAATTCAATACGGATCAGGAAATTTTCCGGAATTAAGGATTGTCCCGCAAACAGATGAACGGTCCAGAATAAAGCAAGCAGGATGTTCACTGTAAAAAGTGCCCCCTGAAGAAATCGGAGTACCCTGCGTAATACAGGTTTGATTTGTTTGGAATACGGCCGCTTTTTGTCATGGACAATAAACGGTAAACCTATTCCAAGGGATTCGGCATGGCAGCCATTCATCAGACAGATCATGCTGCATTGCCACTTGCGGCCCAAAATTACGGTGCCGGTTAAAACGATGGCCTGATAAATCATATATGCCCATATTAACAATGTCACACCATCAATTCCCATCCAGCCGGGAAGCAGGCTTCCATAGGACTTTCCTGTAATTGCCAGCTGAAAGGGCAGTGTCGACCAGGGAAACGGCATCAGGGCGTAATACAACTCCCAGTAACCGGAAACCAAAGGCCATATAACAAGCAGCAGCAGGGAAGCCGCCGAAAACCCCATCAAGGTCATTTTTCGCTGCCGGGGAACATTTCCGGTACTTTTTTTAATAAATCGGTAAGTTAAAAAACTTCCCAGGAATACGGTGAAGGCTCGAAAGAGATGTTCAAAATACAAATAAAGCATTTGCCAAAAAGCCTTCGTTTCAGGTTCCAGGTTTTTAGCAACTCCATAATTAACTATGGCAATTACTGTCGCTGATATTAATAAGGACAAAGTGAGAAATCTAATTATAATTATATTAACATCTCTTTTATCTTTATTATTCATTAATCTCGATCCTTATTGGGAATAAAACGAAATTCTTTTTACCAATCCTGCGGTACTTTATATAGTTTTTTAGTTTCAAACCCCAATTCCCCGGCCTTTTCAATCAGCCCAGAATATAAGGCATCATCCATCGCCGGTGTTCTACTTAATATCCATAAATATTTATATCCACTGCTTACCATGGCATACGAATAATTTTCCTTATCAAGATCAATTATCCAATAATCAGATGAAAATGGTCCGAAAAAACTGACTTTTAATTCCGCATTTCTGGTTTGATCCGGTATCCAGGCCTCTCCATAGGCTGATTCCTTTTTTCCCGAAGCAACCTCCCGGTTCCCTTCATTAACTACCTTAATGTTCCCATTTTCCATTATACTGTAAGTCGCGGTCGTATTTACCAACCCATCTTCAAAAAAAAACGGCATCCGTGCAATTTCATACCATTTACCAAGATATCTTTCCACATCAATATTCCCAACCGATTGTAATGGAGGGTATCCTTCCCGTATAAAATTATTGGAGTTGCACGAAATGATTATAAGGATTAAAAAAACAATAACACCATTTTTCATGGCATTCCCCTTCCTTATATTGATTTTAAAGAAAAGTATTAAAATTTAATTTAAAATTCAATAGATCAAGATACACAAATTATTGATAGACGCGGATATAATCGATTTCATACCTTGTCGGGAAATCGGTAGCAGAAGGGTCTCCGCCGGCAGTACCGCCGATGGCAAGATTCACGATGATATAATGCGGCTGTCTAAAAGGATTAGAAGGCCCCCAGGATAAATTGGGATTTATTGTCTGCGATAAATTAGCGGTATTCAACAATATATCATCCACATAAAGTTTAATACTATTTTTATCCCAGTCCATGCGCCAAATATGAAATTTATCAGACCAATCAGGGTCCCCGAAACCGGCTATACTTGCATGTGATGAATCCCATTCCGCCACCCACCTTGTATCGGTTCCCCAGGCCACATTGGCCAGGAGATTACCTCCATAATATTCCATGATATCAACCTCACCGCAACTCGGCCATTCTCCCGTAATACCTAAAGACCAAAAAGCAGGCCATAAGCCGTTCTCCGTTTTAAACTTTGCCTTCATTTCAAAACGGCCATATTGCCAACTTAAAAGTCCCTGCGTTTTTAAACTCGACGAGGTATACTCGGCATATTCACGCTGCTTCCTCCAGTCACTGCTACCCGGGTCATATCCCGGGTTGGCATACTGTTCCCTCCGTCCCTCGATAATCAATGTTCCGTTTTCACACCAGGCATTTGAAGGGTAGTACCATTGCAATTCCATGTTTCTCACAAATCCCTCTTCATAGTTCCAATACAGGGGATTGGGAGTTCCAGGAACGTCGAACTCATCTGACCAAACCAATTCATACTTTTTGGGAGTATCTGGAAGGAGGGAGCACCCTCCCAGAAATATTATAAAGGAAAAAGTGATATATATGGCTGCAATGTTCCTAAGATACTTCATATTTTCAATATACACTAAAAACTACTCAGATCACTATATAATGGTTTGTTTAGGATCTTTAATTAATTCCCGGTGTGATAATATTCACACCTGTGACAAAAGTTAACAGTCAGAACGCAATTTTCTTATATATTCATTACAACCTATCTTTTTATATAATAAGTAAATAACAAAAAAATTCATAGCTGGCACACAATTTGCTTTATAAAAGAAATAAGGAGTGCCCGAAGATGTTAAAACACATAGAATCGGTATACAGGAATGATGCCCTTGAAATCAGACAAAAGGCACGTCATTTAACAGTAGCAATCACGGTGATTTTAAGCTTATTACCCGTAATCGCCATTTTCGACATTATATCGTTTTCGCTTGTAAGTGTCCTTGTCGAAGGCGCCACCTGGCTGTTTATGATCGGTATCCTTGTCATGCTTTTCAAAGGTAAATATAAAATTGCCTGCAACATCACCATTATCATGATAACCATGGCCATGCTCGTATTGAGCCTGTCTTCCTCGGTAATGACACAGAGGCGGCTCTTTATAATTACTCTCTACATGTTATGCCCCGTTATCCTGGCCATGCTTATCAGCTACAGCAGGGCCCAGATCCTGTTTACCGCAGGTATCGGTGTCCCGGTCCTGACGGGATTCTTTTTTTACATGATTCCCCATCTGGGACCGGAAGGCTTCGATGACCTGCTGAACACTTTTGTCAGCGTCATTGTCATTTACCTCATGGTCATCATCGTACTCTATACCATCGCCATGACCTACAAGAAAAACCTGTCCATTCTGACGGCGAAACACAGGGAATCCCAGGATCAGCTTACCGCCATCAGGAATGTGGTTGCAGCCGCGTCGGATAATGTCGGTTTAAGCAAAATCCTGGAGACCGAATTCAATAATGCTTTCGAGGAGTTGTCCGCTATATCCTCCCGCATAGAACAAATCAGGAACGATGTACATACTCTCAATACGAACGTCGAGGGCTCTTACCAGTCGGTCAACACCATCACCGGGACGATAGGCAGCTTCAACAATGAAGTTTCGGAACAGGCGGCGGTTATCCAGCAGGCTTCCTCGTCCATCAACCAGATGGTCAGCTCTCTTTCTTCCATGGACAAAATAACATCTGTCAGGATGGAATCCACCAAGGGACTTCTGACAACGGCGGGAAAAGGGATGACAAATGTCAAAAAAACGGAAAACACTTTCCAGGATCTTTCCCATTCCATGAAGGATATAATTGATTTTACGGCCATCATAGAAGACATCGCCACGCAGACAAACATCCTTTCAATGAACGCCGCCATCGAAGCGGCGCATGCCGGTAAATTCGGCAGGGGGTTTTCCATCGTGGCCGGGGAGATCAGGAAACTGGCTGAATCCGTCTCCCAGAATTCCCAGTCCATTGCAAAGAGCATGAAAAAACTCCTGGATTCTATCAACAACACGGATCAGAGCATACAGGTTTCCTCGGATTCATTTACCCGTGTCCTGGGAGAGGTCCAGGAAGTGGCCGATACCCTTTCGGAAATATTCAATACGACCTTTGAACTCTCAGCGGGCGGTCAGCAGATTATAAGCGGTATTGAGGTGCTGAACAATACGGCGCACAACATCCGCGATGAATCCCTGAAAATCGGCGAGGAACAGAACAAGATACTGGAGAATATCCACTCCGTCCAGTCACTGTCGCAAAACATCGATGAAGTCATGAACACCATTACATCGGGCATTCATGAAGTCGAGAATTCCATGACGGGCATCAGGGAACGCATTACGGCGTCAGCCATCGTCACCGAAGAAATCCATAACTCGGTCAACAGGTTGAAGGGAGACGGGTAAAATGACTGGAAAATCAAATTCCCCTATTTTATGCTTTGTATATATCAGGGAGAACCCATATGTTTAATAATTTATTTAACAAGGATTCGAATTTTATTCCGGTCATACAATTACCGGATGATTTTAAAAGGTTTCACAGAATTATATTCATCAGTTTCATCATACTGGGAGCCATAGCTGTTGGCAGTTCAGCCGTTCGTATTATATTGAATGATGTCCCCCACATTCCATTATTTCACATTATAGTATTTGCTGCTTTAGTCATCATCATACCACTCCGAAATCGTCTACCCTCAACCATATATTACCATATTATTTTGGCCATTGTCCTCATTAATGGATTTTATAACCTGATTTCCATGAGGTTATCAAGTACGGGCCTTTTTATGATGGGCTTTACTGCTTTACTTTATGGAATCACTTTCGGATTAAAGGCAGGAATAATTGTTTCTATCATTACAACCTCATTTATAACTATTGTCGGGGTACTTGAAGTAACCGGTTTACTGCCAGCCACAAACCTTGAACCAAATTACCTTTCATCATCCAGTGCGTGGTTAACACAGGGAAGCGTATACCTTCTTCTTACTTTCATAACCATCCTGTCACTGGGCACCCTTTTAAAAGGCCTGAACAGGTATTTTATCAATTTGAAAAAACAGGCAGACGAATTGAAGGCGACCAATGATCAACTCAAAGACGAAATCATACAAAACGAGCTTTATGCCACTGAACTCGATGAAAAAAAGGAATGGTACCGTCTTCTTTCTGAAAACATAAGTGAGGTCATTTTCATCCAGGACTTGAACCTGAATATTACCTATGTAAGCCCCTCGATTGAATCCTTTGTCGGTTACACCCCTGCCGAAGTGGTGAGTATGGAAATGAAAGATTTCCTGACCCAGGAATCACTGGAAAGAGCATTGAAAGATTTTGAAAAGTATCTTGCTCTTGCTAAAAATGAAAAAATTACCATTCCGTTACTGGAATATCAATATATACGAAAGAATCGCTCCATTGCCTGGGGTGAATTAAAACCCGTATTTCTGTATGACACGAACGGGAATATATCGGGTGTCCAGGGCATCCTAAGGGATATTACCAAAAGGAAAAAAACCGAACTGGAAAAAGACATAATCGAAGAACGGTTGAGACAATCGGAAAAAATGCAGGCCATAGGCCATCTGGCCGGGGGAATAGCCCATGACTTCAACAATCAGCTGACCGGTATCCTGGGCAATGCCCAGCTCATTCTCCTTGAACACCATGGTGATAAACAATTGAAAACCTACTCCGAGGAAATCATCAAGTCGGCTAACAGTTCAACCGCCCTGATTTCAAAACTGCTGCTTTTTGCCAGGAAAAGCGAAATGGATATTATCGACACCAATGTGCATAATGTCATCGACGAGGCGGTTTCCATCCTTTCAAGGAGCATCAACAAGAATATCGAAGTCCGGAAAGTACTGAGGGCTATTGTTCCAACAACCAAAGCAGACCCCATTCAGCTACTAAATGGATTGTTGAACATAGGAATCAATGCAAGGGATGCCATGCCGGATGGCGGAGAACTGGTTTTTACCACGGACAACATTGTAATAGACGACGATGATTATCATGCCAGGCAGCAGGACCCTGTAAAAGGCCCTTGCATACTGATTACAATCAGTGACACGGGAACGGGGATACCGGAAGATACCATTACCCATATTTTTGAACCTTTTTATACTACAAAGGAAACTGGAACGGGAATGGGCCTTGCGAGCGTTTACGGAATGGTGAAAACACATAAAGGCTATATAGAAGTAAGCAGTAACACGGGTCAAGGGACATCATTCTCGATCTACCTGCCCGTCTATCAAAAGACGGAATTGATCCAGGCAAAAAAACCGGATACAGCATTTTTAAACAAAACATGCCATGTCTTGTTAGTCGATGATGAAGATGTTGCCAGGGATGCAACTAAAAACCTGCTGAAGTTCTATAATATCAAGGTAACGGACTTTAAAAGCGCCAACAAGGCATTGTCATATTACTGGGAACACCATAAGGAAGTTGACATTGTAATCCTTGATCAAATCATGCCCGATATGAACGGGAGCGAGATACTGCTGAAAATGCACGGCATAAACCCTGAAGTCAAATGCATTTTCATTTCCGGCTACAGGTTTGATACGGTAGACACGGAGGCCTACCCTTACAACGAACATTGTTTCATTCAAAAGCCGTTCACGTTGGAAACAATATATAAATCAATAATAGAATTATTAAAGGCTTAACACACATAACTATCCTCCATCAATTTTTTGCGCTTAGGCTTCACGGGGAGACCTGTGAAGCCTTTTATTGAGTGCCGTGCGTGTGATGCCAAGTAATTTAGCTGCCTTACCCTGGTTGCCGTTGGTCCTTATCAAGGTCTCCTCGACCAGGAGGTTGACAGCCTGCTTGATGGAAGGAAGGCTGGAATAGGAACAGAAGGGATTGACACCATCCGGTTGCATAAAATCAGTGAAATTACCAACTGCCAATTCCTTTCCCAATTTTTTTTCAAGAAAGGACTTAACACCTCCTTTATCGTCAAAATGGATCAGCAATTCGAAAATCAATCCTTCCAGTTCACGTATGTTCCCCGGGAAATCATAACCCATAAGCAGGGAGGCCATATCATCCGGGCTTTTCAATGAACCCTTGCCGAGTTCATTCCGTGCCTTGTTCCAGAAAAAATCTACCAGGCGGGATAAATCGTCCTTCCTTTCACGAAGGGGAGGAATGCGGATATGGTGCGAGGAGAGGCGGTAATACAGGTCTTTTCTGTATTTCCCCGATTCGACAAGACTTTCCAGGTCTCGATTGGTGGCAAAAACGAACCGGACATTCGACAGAACCGCCGAATCGCTTCCCAGGGGATAATATTCCCTTTCCTGTATGAGCCTGAGCAACTTGACCTGGGATTCCTGTGATAGATCACCTATCTCGTCCAGGAAAAGGGTCCCATCCTTTGCCCTGGCAATCATGCCCCTGCGTTCACCGGCCGTGCCTGTAAAAGCGCCTTTTATATGTCCGAACAGGGTGTCGGAAAACATCTGATCGTCAAGCCCGGCTATGTTCACAGGCATAAAATCTCCCTTCCGGCCGCTTGACTTATGTACCGCACGAGCAAACAATTCCTTCCCCACACCCGTTTCTCCCGTAATGAGGATGGGAAGAGACGTGGGGGCAACCGCCTCAACATACTTAAAAAGGGCAAGCATGGTCTTGTTGTTCGCCGTGATATCCGAAAACGCATCAGGATTTTTCAGGGCATCGGAAAGAATAACCTCCTTCAGACGCATATTCTCCTTTTTCACTTCATGCTCCGTGAGGGCATGCCGGACACAGGAGAGGAGCCTGTTTACATTGACGGGTTTAACGAGGAAATCGAATGCCCCTTTTTTCATGCAGTTAATGGCAATGTCCAGATCATGGGTAGCCGTTATTACAATAACCGGCGTATTCGGCACTTCAGAAAGAATATGGTTTAAAAGGTTCAGACCGGTCACCCCAGGTATGACCAGGTCCAGCGTAATGACCGAGAATTCCTTTTCGGTCAGGATTTTCATAACCTCCGGCTGCGATTTGCATGTTTTAACGTTGGTGATACCCGCGGTTTCCAGCACATTGGTAAAATAGGTTAAAACCGTCTCCTCATCATCGACAAGAAGAATGGGCCGGTCCGTTTCATTCATCAATGATAGTATTATGTGTACCGTAGCATAAATCAAGCAGAAAACCCGGAAGATGTACTGCCAGCTCTATGCCATGAAACATCAAATTCAAAAAAATGAGGGGACATCTTCATATAATTTTCACAACTCCCCTGTAAATTGTAAATACATTTTAACCACAGATTTTAGTTGAGGAGGATTTATATCATGTCCAAAACGCAAAGGTACAATAAGAAGATTAAAAATACGGATATGAAAAGGAATTCAGTATTGCCAAAGATAATAATCGGAGGCGGAATTGTATTGGTACTCGGTGTTCTCTTTTTATTCTCGGATAAGGGCAAGGCCTTAATCGGCTCTCTTTTCCCCAATTCCTACAAAGAAGTGACAGTAAGTTCACAGGATATTGAGGTTTCAACGGGGACGGAGGTAGTCTCAGCTCCCAAAACCGAAGTAAATGAGCCACGTACCAAAGCGGCTCCGGCAGAATCATCCAAAACAATAGAAATACCCATCTCCAGGTTAAGCAGGGAGGCCCAGTATTTCTCGTTCAAGACCCCGGATAACATCGAGGTTAAATACTTTGCCCTGCTTGATGCGGACAATAAACCGCATATTGCCTTTGATGCCTGTGACGTCTGTTACCGTTCCAAAAGAGGGTATGCTCAATCCGGAGACATGACCGTATGCAGGAACTGCGGGAACCAGTACCCCATCCAGGCTATTGGTACGGAAAACCAAAGGGGCGGCTGCTGGCCGAGTTATTTGCCTATGACTGAAAAAGATGGGAAAATAGCTATAAAAGTCGATGACCTTATCGGTAAACAGTGGATGTTCTAACTCTGTTGAAAGGAACGGTTGCTGATGATCCGGTTTAATAACGTATCCAGGTATTACAGCGTCGGTGAAGAAACGGTTAAAGCACTGGACGGTGTCACTTTTAAAATCGATAAAGGTGATTTTATTTCAATATCCGGACCATCGGGCTCCGGTAAAAGCACGCTTTTAAGCATATTGGGAATCCTGAATACACCGTCCAGGGGCGAAGTCATCATAGATGACATAAATGTATACGAACTGCCGCCTGAAGAAAGGGCGGATTTCCGTTCGGATTACATAGGTTTCATATTCCAGGCCTTTCAGCTCATACCGTATTTAACGGCATTGGAAAATGTCATGCTCCCCCTGGCAATCAGTCCCATTACCAGGAAAGCACAGGAAAAAATGGCAAAAGACGTACTCAAACAGGTGGGCCTTGCAACAAAATTCAATAAACTTCCCAACCAGCTTTCCGGGGGTGAAATTCAAAGGGTGGCCATTGCACGCGCCATAGTCAACGAACCGGATATCCTGCTTGCCGACGAATTGACGGGAAATCTTGATTCAAAGAACGCGGAAGAAGTGATGAAATTGATTGTTCATTTGAATGAACTGGGAAAAACCATCGTGATGGTGACCCATGAGGAAAATATAGCAGGATATGCCCGCCGTAATCTCCAGCTGTTCGACGGACGGCTTACAAATGGATCAACAAAACTGCAAGGAGTTCTGAAATGAAGCTTAAGGATATCGCCATTGACAACATTAAAAGACGGAAATCCAAAATGGTTTTCATCATTCTGGGCATGGTCATCGGCATCGCCACTATCGTAACCATCGTGAAGGCAACCCAGGCGGCAACAGCGGATATAGAGCGGAAACTGGATGAATACGGCGCCAACATCATGGTCCTGCCAAAATCCAACACCCTCTCCATGTCTTACGGCGGGATTTCCATACCGGGTGCCCAGTACGATATCCAGGAAATACAGCAGACCGAACTTTCAAGAATCTGGACTATTGAAAACAGGGAAAACCTTTCCATGGTTTCACCCAAGGTACTGGGTTCGGCAGACATAGACGGTACCCGGATTCTTGTAGTCGGAACTGACCTGGCCACGGAAATAAAACTGAAAAAATGGTGGAACTTTACGGAAAACAGTAACATAGAACTGACCCGGAAGGAACTGCCAAGCCCGATAGACCCGAACAGGACAATAACCGAGACAACGATAAAGGACCTTCAGGACCGGGATGTTATTCTCGGGCATAATGTCGCCGAAAAACTGAAAAAAAAGGTGGGCGACCATTTGAACCTCGTCAAGGGGAATACAATGTACGAAGTTGGGGTCAGGGGGATCCTGAATGAAACCGGGTCACAGGATGATTCCATCATTTTCATGAGTCTTCCGATAGCCCAGACCCTGCTTTCAAAAGAGGGGAAAATAACCCTTGTGGAGGTTGCCGCTTTGTGTGCCGGTTGTCCTGTTGAAGAAATGGCAAGGCAGATAAACACCGCGATTCCCAATGGCAAAGCCACACCGATAAAACAGGTTGTGGCACAGAAAATGGAAACCATTCAACACATTTCAAATTTCGGACTCGGCTTGGGAATCATCATTCTTGCCATCGGTTCACTGATCGTATTCACGACCATGATGGCATCGGTAAATGACCGTGTACGGGAAATCGGTATATTCAGGGCAATAGGATTCCGCAGAAGCCATATAATGAAAATCATATTCCTGGAAGCTTTTATTCTGAGTATTGCCGCAGGAGTTATTGGCTTAGTAATAGGACTGGGGGTGAGTATCATTGTTGGAAATACCCTGGGAGAATTCAATATGCAATTACTGGCAGACCCGGTCCTGGCGTTGACCGCCATACTGACAGCAATAATCGTGAGTATTGGGGCAACGATCTATCCGGCTTTCAAGGCCTCAAAGATAGATCCCGCGGACGCACTCAGGCACATTTGATAATACAGGGATTTTTTCAGTCATTTTTTTACTATGGCTGTCCACCTGGCTGGGCAGCCTTTTTTATTATTCTCAATACCCTCTGTCTGCCTTATGTTAAAAGCGCTGTATGACTCTGAAGTTAAAGCACTTGCTCCCTGGATTTGAGATAAAATTAATTCTCTACAAAAAGGAATTTAACCGTATGACCGCCTTTTTGAATCTCCAGATAAGGCCGCTTAAGCGGGTCTGTATATCCAGGGCCGCATATCGTGTGGAAAGAATTTGAAGGCCACGGCGCATCCGAATATAAGGCAAATCCGTAAAAACCGGCACCAAACCATTCCGTGTTATAATAAGTGGTGATATCCACCTGGAACCAACCCGCATGTGTACCGGAAAGCGCGTAAGCCCCTTTCATCGCACCCTGGTTATGCGAAGGCCTGGTCACCCATTGGTTCACACCGTAATGATTGCTGGCAGCCCAGGATCCGGTCATCGGATATACGGCATAATTCTGGGTCCAGGCGGTATAGGGGGGATCCGAATCCTTATAAATCCAGATTTTCGCACTCACCACCCCTCCCGGAAGCCCGGAAACATCTGGCCAGGCATATCTGATAAGGGCATAGGATCCGTTCAAGGAACTTTGACCACCGTTCACCTGCCAGTCACCACCCGCTTTAAAGCCTTCATACGAACCATAATTATTAATGGCCAGTGATTCCAGTATATATATATTGTTGTCAATTAAAAATGGTCCGGTCGCCATTGATCCGTATGTGGGATCATACACCGTAATGATCACATTTTCCTCGGTTTGAAGGGCTGTAAAAGAAGTATTGGTACCGGTTGTGACGCTGAGTTGCGATGTAATGTCACCACTTACATTGCCGGTTGCAGCCCAGGAAACAGGGACATCAGCAATATAAAAACCTTGCCAATCATACAACGCGGCATATACATTTATTACAGTAAGCCCCTTGATGACAGATGCACTATCAAGGATGGAACCGCTGCCGTTTGGTCCGTCACGGAGCACCAGAAACGGGTCCGGTGTAGGTGTCGGGGTTGAGGGTGGACTTGTACCGGTTCCACCATGTGTTGGACCGGGTGTATTAATACCGGCCAATGGATCACTCAAATCAAAATCATCACATCCTGAAAAAATCAATAAAAGGGAGGATATCATAATTATGAGTGAAATTGTATAAATTAAACCATACCTGTTCATATAAACACCTTTAAAATACCTGAGCACAAAGAAATTATTCCCGTGCTTTCAATCCCATAAAAAAAAGTAATACCATTTTTTAGTATTTTCAATAAAAATAAAAAATTTAATTTACATATAAAAAATATTACATTGTTACTCATAATTACTTTTCAAGGATTGTTTTATATTTTAACCAATAACCCGATATTTCGTTGATTCTTTCAGGGTATCAATTTATTATCCAGGTGTATGACCGCCATACCCAAAGATATGGAGCCTCTCCTAGACCAAAAACTTCTCAAATGGCTTCTGGAAGGTGATGTATCCATCCAATTTCAAGTGCACCGCGACCTTCTTGATTCCAGACCCATAATTCTTTCCACACTTCAAAACCGAATTCCCAACGAAGGTTTCGGGAAACGTTTTTTGAATTACCGGGATCCCAAAACAGGCTTGTGGCCCGGGTGGTACGGCCCAAAGTGGATCAGCAACCATTACACCCTCCTGGAACTTATGAATATAGGATTTCCCGGGAAACATCCCGAAATAAAGGAAATCACCGCCAAATATGTCAACGGTATTTGGGGAGAAGGTGCCTTTAATAAAAAATCCCGCCGCTGGTTCGATACATGCGTAGCCGCCATGCTGATAAGCCTGGCCTGTCATGCCGGACTAAAGGACACAGCCGATACCTGTAAAGACATTGTGGACTACCTGCTTAAAGTATTAATGCCGGATGGCGGATGGAACTGCGGATGGTGGCGCATTCCCGGGACACCTGTGAAAAGCTCCGTACACACTACAATAAGCGTTCTGGAAGCATTGCGTGACCTGCTGGTTTTCAGGAATGCAAAAAACCAACCCTTTAGCCACCGTCTCAAAGACAGGAAAGCGGCTATGGCTTCCGGAGCGGAACTTCTTTTAAAAAGAAGAGTGTACATGAAGCTTTCTGTTGATGAAGCCATAGAACCACGTTTTACCCGTATGTCTTTTCCCTGCCGCTGGCGTTTCGATTTTCTGCGCGCCCTGGACTGGTTCGCCTCAGTTAAATGGAAGCCGGACACCCGACTTACAAACGCCTTGTCCTTGTTAAAATCACGTCGGAGAAAGGATGGAACATGGCCTGTCCAGGAAAAGCACGCGGGGCTTGCGCATTTTTCGATGGAAGAAACAGGCCGACCGAGTCGATGGAATACCCTCCGGGCGTTACGTGTTCTCAGGCATTTTAAAACAATGGATGACTGATAATGGAAATACTATATTTTATGCTAAATAGTATCATTCAAGCCAGCGAGATGGCTTTTAATGGACAGGCAATAACACACTTACCGCATCCTTTACAGGCCCTTAGCAGGAACGGCATTTCGTCCGATTCTTCCTGAACCAATGTTTTCATGGAGCACACCAATACGGCGCAGCATATGCCGCAATTACATTGATCCGGCAGACATTTATCCGGATCTATAACCGGTCCGGGTTTTCTCATTTTCTACCTCTACGCTTTTAAAATAATAAAAGCTGTCTTGATCATCAATACCTGTAGACCATTTACTCGGGGAAGGCATTCAAGCTTCAGATCTCAACAATGACTGTTTGGGCACAGCATTGGATTCCTTGTATAACCACGGGATCACCGAATTATTTTATCAAGTGAGTTCCCAGGCCTTATCCGTTTACGGGATAAAGCATCGATTTGTTCATCTGGACAAAACATCCTTTAGCCTGCATGGTGAATATAATTCAGATCAAGAGACGGAATCGGAGCATGTGAAAAAAATTACAAAAGGATATTCGAAAGACAATAATCCGGATCTTAATCAGGTTGTATTATCCTTAATGTGTTCCTATAAAAACAGTATCCAGATATGGCTTGAAGTTTTAAGCGGGAATAACAGCCATAGATTCAACTGAGAAATCGGAAATGACACCAGCGGTATGGGAATGTGGAAACCTGTCACATGTTCAATAACAAACACAACCGGAACACGTGATATCTATTTGGTTTTTACCGGAGGGACAGGAGAATTATTTGAATTATTGAATTTCCGATTCTCTCAATACTCAACCCCCTACTTTTATAGCCTGGCTACAGGTTATAGCAGCGGCAGCGGTGTAACGAAAAAAACAAATTGTTCTGAAGGCGGAAAAAAGGTCTCCAATATTGACCCGGGAGACTGGATAGCCTTTAATTCCATTGCCATGGATAATGCTTTCCTGGTGACGACAAGGGTTGCCTCAAGTACCTCGGGGAATACCATTGAAATTCGTACAGACAGCAATACAGGGACATTGATCGGAACAATTACTGTTCAAAATACAGGCGGTACAACAAGTTGGGTAAATCATCCAACCGGTATATCGGCAACCACAGGAACACATGACCTATATTTTGTCTTTAATGGAACAGGTTCTAATATGTTTGATTTAAATTGGATAACATTAGAATATTAAAAAAGATTGCCTGCTCAGATTTCAACATTAGCTATCTTTTATCAAACGCGGGGATAACAGGTTCTTTAATAAACCTATAACACTTAATAAATTGAATAATTTCAACTTAAATAATGCTCTATACCTTACAATCGTAGTAGAATAAACTTGCTTTTTTATTTACCAGGTATTACATTTATATTGTATATAAAGATAAAAGCGAAAATTAATTATAAAATGTCTATTTTTTGCACTTTATGTGCAGTAATGAACAGGAGTGGTGCGTTTAGGGCATTTTATGATTAATGGCCGTTCTTACAACTTATTTCTCCTTCTTCTATTTTTTTTACTCATTGAGAGTTGTACTTTATATAATCCTTTTCAATCAGACACATATGACCCGAATGCTACACCGACAGATACTCCTACTGCTACCGACTCACCTACAGAGACCCCGACCGTAACCGAATCTCCTACCAATACGGCTACGGATACACCAACAGCAACTGATTCTCCAACAAACACAGCTACAGCTACCGATTCACCTACAGACACATTTACAGATACGGCAACACCAACCGATTCACCAACCGATACAGCAACAGATACACTGACGCCGACCGACTCGGCGACCGATACTGCTACAGATACACCCACTCCGACGGATTCTCCTACTGACACTGCTACGGACACGCCGACGCCGACTGATTCGGCTACTGATACCGCAACAGACACTCCTACTCCTACAGATTCGGCAACCGATACTGCCACAGATACACCAACGCCGACAGATTCGGCCACTGACACTGCTACGGATACACCGACGCCGACAGACTCGGCCACCGATACAGCGACCGAAACGCCGACGCCGACTGATTCGGCCACTGACACTGCTACGGATACACCGACACCG